>NZ_JAUORY010000019.1:0-101305 GCF_030548145.1 Aliiglaciecola sp. 2_MG-2023 | reverse complement strand
AGGATGCTGTCGTACCAAGAGCTTGCTTGAGTTGTTTCAGCAATAGGTGGCTTCTGTTTAGAGCCAGCGTGTGCACTGGTGGCAGCAACAGAGGTGGTCATAACGATTGTTAGCATAGCGGCTTTGATTAGTGTGTTGTGTTTCATGATTATTCCTTAAATTAGTAAATGGATATGGTGGCTTAGAAGTTGAACAAGCTAATAATACTGTCGTACCAGGCGCTTGCATTAACTGTTTCGGCTATAGGGGGTTTTTGTTTAGAACCTGCATAAGCGTTAGAAGCCACAACTGAGGTGGTCAGTAGTAACGTGAGCAGGGCGACTTTGATTATATTTTCGCTTCTCATTGCTTTTCCTCATCTTTAATCAAAATGCAAAATGTGGATTTAAATCCACAACAGTGTAACAGTATGCGTTTTTTTTAAACAATTTTGCAGTGATTTATGCGCGAAGTAGCTTAGGAATTAACAATTTATAGCTTTCGTAGAAAACGATCCAGATAAGGTAGGTATAGCAAAGTTGAGCTAGGTATGGATAAGAAGTCCAAATCAACAGTACTTTTTTATATTCGAATACACTACGAATTATGTATTCAAAAATCATAAATAGTTGAAGTACGGCAAACAGGGCATTTAATTTATACATCTGCCAATCAAGGTTGATTGACTCAATTTGTTGTTTGGGCAGAATATCTGACATGTAAGCAACACGCATGAAAAAAAGGTGCCGCGCAAATAAATAGGAAGACTGTAAGGTAATATACCAATAGATTTCAGGGGCGAGTTGTTGATTCAATATCCAATAAAATTCAGCGGATAAAGAAATGATAAGACCTAAAAGCAGTAACCTGGATGCTTTGTCGTATTTGATTTTCCAATAGACCGCGATACTAAGAAGGTAAAACGAGGCTTTTATTAGATCTGCAAATTCTAATTCGCTAATCGACCATGCGGTTTCTTCAACCAGTCTTTGAATTACCAAAATAATGACAACCCCTAAAACGTTGACATTTTTTCGACAGACGATAGCGGTAAATACAAGGATACAAATAAACAATCGGTCGAATAAAAGGGGGTTACCAAAAGTATACATACCCGCAAAGATAAAAAGCCCTCCTAGGAGGGCTGTTAGCAATTTGGGTAAATAGTGGGAAAGTAGCATCAGCTATGGGAAAAGCCGAAATAATCCATCACTGTTGAGAAAAAAGACTCTCTAGTTTGTTCAGAGGCCCTTTGGCGGCATACTGACCACCATTTACTAATAACTTCTACGCCGATACTGTTCATCGTTTCAGGTTTGTCATTTTCAATAGCTGACACAGTCTCTCTGCTGATCCCAACTCGCTGACCAAGTTCTTCTTGAGTGTAACCAGCTTCTTTCCTCAAAGAACGCAGTTGCTCGCCGCTAAATCTTTTTCTTCGTGACATCGGATCTTCCAGTAAAAAAATTATGAGTAGGTAAAAAACTTACCAGTCCAAAATATAAGCTAAAAAAATCTAACAGTAAATCTAAAATTTCATTTTTTTACTTTATTTTTATAGATCTAGGGTTATTTTACTGAAAAAGTTGAAACAATTAACAAGCAACGGGACTTTTTCGCCTATCTCATATACAATTCGCGCCCGAAATTCTTTGTAATAATTTAGCTAGATTGAAGGGCCCATGTCATATCAGCAAGAAGTCGATAAACGTCGCACCTTTGCGATCATCTCCCACCCTGATGCCGCCCAGCCTTTCAGCGCTTAAAACCACCTTTCATTGCACACCACAATCACATCTCTACGTACTGAATTTAAAGGCTTTTTGTCTTTTTCTCGTTTCTTTGCTTTTCAATGATGTTCAAGCGTAACCTCGGAAAGTGTGTACAAACTTGAGTACAAATTCCGTTTTAGGTGCCTTTGGCGAAAGTTCTATGACACAAATCTGGCTGTAGGCCTTGTGGTTACTGGGTTTGATGAAGAAATCACCTCCTGGTTTTGGTACTTTGGTTTCGACATTACAAAAGCGGAATAAATGCGATCATCTCTAGTTTTATGTTTGTAAGCTTATGAATTTAAAGGGTTCGTCATTGTGGTTTTTGATGTGTCATCGTTGCGAGTGTACAAACAGTGTGTACAAATTTTTCTCGTTAGGCATGTTGATTGCTATTCATGACACAAACCGCCTTGTAGCCCTTGTTATTCATAGGTTTGAGCCAATAAGTACCTCTGCGGATGGGGCTTGATATTTTATCGCTTGGGTTAATAGCTGGGCTGGTTTAATAAATGGCAATTATACGGCGTTATGCGCCGTAAATAGAAAGAATGGTAAACTTCCCTTTGTTGTGTTAGTTTATTAAAACTAGGTTTTACGGCGATTTGCGCCGCGAAATCCTAAAGAGATAAACTAGAAGAAGGGTTTGGTGTTTAGAAATGGTTAGTCATTCCCAGCGTGAAACGGTGAAAGAGTCATATAAGCAATCTCTTAAAACTCTTTTACCTTATGGCATGTTAGCTACAAAGAAGTGGCTTGCAGAGCAAGGCTTGAGTGCTCATGCGTTAGATAATGCTGTCAAAACCGATACGTTGTTGCTACTAGCTGCAGGTGTTTACAGTCAGTATTCCCTAGCAGTCACTTGGGAAGGCGTAGTAGCTTCAATGCAGCGTATGATGGAAAAAAGTGTCGATGAACAACTTCCGTCTATCGTGGTCGGTGGATTGTCAGCATTGTCCATATCTGGTTTGTCGCAATATTTATCATTAGGAAGTACGGCTCATATTCATTTATATGCAACGAAAAAGCTTCCTTCCTGGCTTGCGAGACTGTCATTGCCAATTAAGTTCGAAGGACATAGTACAAGTAAACTGTGGCCTGATAGCTTATCCCAAGATATAGCGTTCGTTAAAAAGCATGAATGGGGAGAGCAATTACCACCTGTATATTTTTCATGTCCGGAAAAAGCCATATTGGAAGTGTTGATGGATTTGCCTGAAAGTGTGTCATTTGAACATGCCGATGAGCTAATGCAGGGGTTGGTGAACTTATCTCCAAGAAAGCTTGATGCGCTCTTAAAGGAGTGTAAAAGCGTAAAGGTCAAACGCTTATTCTTTTGGTTTGCAAAACGCCAAGCTTATCCTTGGTTTGATAAGTTAAATGTAGAAAATTACGACTTAGGTTCAGGTAAGCGTGTTGTTGCTAAAGGTGGGAAGCTGGATACAGAGTATCTGATAACCGTACCTCAGCATATGGCGTTAGCAAGTAAAGGATAAGTTCAGCGATGGATAGAAATAGTATTTATTACAAACAAGTACAGCTTTTGATACAGGTATTGCCTTTCGTTGCCAAACAGCAATGCTTTGCCCTCAAAGGTGGTACAGCAATCAATTTATTTGTCAGAGACTTTCCTCGTTTATCGGTCGATATTGATTTGGTGTATCTGCCAATGAAGAGCCGTGATGATGCCTTGCAGGAAATTTGCGATGCACTTGATGCTATTAGCTCAGATTTAAAAATAGCATTTAAAGACATCGAGCTAACGGAAGCCTATCGCTCAAAACGCGATGCTCTAAGGTTGATCGTTGCTCGCAACGGTGTGCAGATCAAAGTCGAGCTATCACCTGTATTGCGCGGTACTGTTTATGAACCAAAGCTGATGAAAGTGTGTGCGGCCATAGAAGACGAATCTACTTATGTTGAAGTGTCTGTTGTTGCTCAAGCGGATCTTTATGCTGGAAATTATCATCGTTGCAACTATAAGTATACCTTTACATCTTCGCAACGAAATGGACTGAGTGTACTTATTACAAAAAGGGAAGGGGTTATGCCTGGCTATGGTCTTTATTGTCAGAGGAGCAGGTACAAGCTTAACTGAAGTTGTGTTTGTGTCTTCGGTCCTTAAGCTAAAAATGTAATCACTTTTGTTGGAATAATCCTTGTTGCACTGTCACTTAAGGTATACTAATTACAGTATGTAATTTAATTTTATATGGTCGGCTTATTTTGAGTCAGCAATTATTTATCAGAGTATTTAAAATTCAAATGTAAAACCAAATTCTCTTAGCTTTTCATATACGTTTATATCAAAACGATAAAGGGTCGCGGCTCTATGAGCGACATTTTTTTGTTTTTCTTTGCAGTCTATAAGTAGGTTCATTTTTTGAAATTTACGTCTAAAGTTAGGTTTATCGAGCGATTTATTAAGAATTGACTCGTAAATTTCTTGTAGCTCTAGAAGTGTAAATTTTTCAGGGAGCAGGCTAAAACCAATAGGTTCGTGTCTTACTTTATATCGTAGATAATCTAAGCCGCTGGCTAGAATGTCTGCGTGGTCAAACATTAAAGGCGGCACATTGTTCACATCAAACCATTCACACTCTAAAGCGTTTTCACCACTTACTAAGTTGGTTTCCTCGTAGCGAACTAATGAGTAGTAAACAATCGTAATAATACGTCTGGCGGGGTAACGATCGACATTACCAAAAGCACTTAACTGATCTAAATATAGATTTTCAACGCCAGTGGTACTTTTAACTACCCGCAGGGCTGCTGAATCTAAGTTTTCGTCTTTACGAACCCAGTGACCGATCAAACCCCATTGGCTTGTTGCAAGGCCTTGATTATATTTAACCAATAAAACTTTCAATCTACCTTCATGAACAGCAAACACAATATTATCCACTGTTAGATTGCTTATACAATCATCAGGAATCAATTCTTCGTTAATATTGTTAGAAATGTTTGATGTTTTATGGTGCATAAATTACTCGAAAAATACTATAAAACGGATATTGTTATAGTGACTATTAAGCTTATATAAAATAAGCTTAAAGTGCAAATGAAAAGGCGGATAAATTCCATCTAAAACAATCACATCAACCTGGTCTATTACGTTATAAGCGGTATTTAATTGAATATGTTGAGCGAAGCAATTTAGTTATATATTTGTTGATCTATTTATGTATTCAATTGTTAGCAATTTGGATGTTTTATCGGCGAGGACTATCACCTAATTTACCAAATGACCTAAAATTGTAACGCAAATGTAACGTAATTGTTTACATGTGCTAAAAATACATATAGTATTTTTGACTATTTCGATTTGCGTTAAAAATTGAGCACACATGAACAACAAAAAATACACGCTTACAATTAAAGAAAAGTTAGGGTACGGCCTTGGTGATACAGCCAGTAACATTGTATTTCAGATGGTCGCCAATTTTATGCTGATATTTTATACCGATGTTTACGGTTTATCTGCAGCCGCTGCTGGTACCTTGTTGTTAGCAGTTCGTTTATTTGACGGTATCACCGACCCAATTATGGGGAGCATTGCGGATAGAACTCGAAGCCGTTGGGGATCATATCGTCCTTATATCTTATTTTTAGCTGTGCCATATGGTGTGTTTGCGTGTTTAGCGTTTATAACCCCTGATTTTGATGCCACAGGTAAGCTTATCTATGCCTACTTTACCTATGGCTTATTAATGACTTGTTATACTGCCATCAATATACCATATGGCGCACTTGGCGCAGTAATGACTAACGATCCTAAAGAACGTGCTTCGTTACAATCCTATCGATTTGCAATGGCAATGGCTGCATTACTTGTCATTGTATGGGCATTACCTAAGCTAGTTGCTTTTTTTGGTGATGGTAATGATGTTGTTGGTTATCCGCTAGCAATGGTATTTTTAGGTGGCCTTGCGGCAGTGTGTTTCTTACTGTGTTTTAAAATGACCAAAGAAACGAAGCAAGTTGAGCTCGCACAAGGTAAAAAAAATGCCTTTATGGAATTTTTAAGTTTATTTAAAAATGATCAATGGGTTGTAATAGCCGTTATCAGCCTGGCAACATTGATTTTAATTGGTGTTAGAGCTTCAGTCGCACCGCATTATATTAAGTACTATGTAGGAGAGGAATCGCTTACTTCTAACTTTTTAACATTGTCTGCAATTGGCTCAGTATTAGGGGCTGTCTCTACTAACTTTTTAACTAAATTCATTGAAAAGAAAACACTTTTTCAAACTGCTTTAGTGGTTGTGATTATTTCTCATAGCTTATTCTATGTACTTGAAAGCGATGCAATTGTGACTATTTTTATCGTCTATTTTATTGCGAACTTTGCACATATGGTTATTACCCCAATTATGTTTTCTATGGTGGCAGATACCGTTGACTACGGTGCATTAAAGATTGGTCGCAGACTTACTGCGGTTACTTTTTCAGGGCATTTATTAGCAATCAAACTTGGCTTTGCAATTGGCGGTGCTCTCGCCGGTTGGATATTGTCTGGTTACGCTTACGTACCTAATCAAGAACAATCAGAACATACGTTATCAGGTATTTTACTTGCCTTTGCTGGGATCCCAGTGATTTGTACCGTGGCATGCTTAATTTTTATAACACGTTACAAATTAACTGAGCCAGAAGTAAAGTACATTCAAACGCAACTGGCTGATAATAAAAAATAAACTAATTTTTCTGCACAATTTCATCCTTCATAAAGGCGTTGATTGTGCAGGTAATACTAGGAGTGAATATGCAAAATAAAGTGCAAACAGCACCATCATCCAATGGATTAAGTGACGCTGAACTTAAACAATTAAAAGACTTACAACGAGCTAACTCGTTAATACCGAATCACAATCCATTAGTTGATCACATGTTTACCGCAGATCCGTCTGCGCATGTATTTGATGGCACAGTGTATATTTATCCGTCCCATGATATTGAATCAAAAAATGAGATCAATGATAACGGCGATCATTTTGCAATGCGTGACTACCATGTATTTTCACTCGATGAGAGCACAGGTAAAGCCATTGATCACGGTGTAGCACTTTGTGTTGATGATGTTAAATGGGCGAGTAAACAAATGTGGGCTCCTGATGCTGCACACAAATCAGGTCAATATTACCTTTATTTTCCGGCGCGTGATCAACAAGGTATTTTTAGGATCGGTGTTGCCAAAAGTGATAGGCCAACTGGGCCATTTAAAGCTGAAGATAATTACATTCAAGGTACATTTAGTATCGATCCTGCTGTATTTGAAGATGATGATTCTAGTTATTACTTGTATTTTGGCGGCTTGTGGGGGGGGCAGTTACAAAACTGGCAAACGGGTAAATTTAATAAAGAAAATAACTACCCAAAAGATGGAACACCAGCAATACCGGCGCGTGTAGCAAAGCTTGCGGACGATATGATAAGCCTAAGCGAAGATGTAAAAGAGGTGATTGTTTTAGACGAAAACGGCAAACCAATTACCGTTTGCGATAACAACCGCCGTTTTTTTGAAGGCCCTTGGGTTCATAAACATGATGGCGTTTATTACTTTTCGTATTCAACGGGCGATACGCATAAAATTGTTTATGCTACGGGTGATAATCCCTATGGGCCGTTTACCTACCAAGGCGTTATTTTAGCCCCTGTACTGGGCTGGACGACTCACCATTCAATAGTGAAGCATAATGCTAGTTGGTACTTGTTTTATCACGATAGCTCGTTGTCCGGCGGTCAAACCCATTTACGTAGTATCAAAATGGCCGAACTTGAACATGATGAAAGCGGTAAAATAACGACAATTTACCCCTATGGGAACACTTCATTTTGTGCATAAAAAGTGATTTTTTTAATCTGAATAGATGTAGTCTAAAAGACTATTACTTGGGTGGGTAACTAAAGGAGGTGACAAAATATATTTTAGGAAACAATTAAATAGAAATTAAAACAAAGAATTAGAAAGAATTATTACTCACAAAATAAATGAGTGAGGCTTATTCATGACTAATTGTATTCTTTGTATACGTTTAACACACAATAAATTATTTATTGGCCGTCAAAACATAACTAAATGGTTTTCTATGCACTTTAATCAACGCATAGCATATTGACGAATGCCAATAATAAATTAAAGATAAGGGCACCAATATGTTTAAGAAAAAAGTTATTTCAACAGCCATACTTGCTGCATTGAGTACAGTCGGCGTTTCAAACCTAACTTATGCAGCGGAAAATGATGCTGATGAAGACGTGGAATTAATTCTAGTAAAAGGGATCCGAGGTTCATTGCAGCGTTCAATGGATATTAAACGCGATTCTAGTGGGATTGTTGATGCGATATCTGCGGAAGATATGGGGAAATTTCCAGATACAAATTTAGCTGAGTCATTACAGCGCATCACTGGTGTTTCCGTTGATAGAGCAAGTGGTGAAGGAAGCCGCGTAACCGTGCGTGGTTTTGGTCCTGCGAATAACTTAATTACTTTAAATGGTCGTCAATTACCTAATACAACGGGTAATAGAACATTTGATTTTGCAAACGTTGCATCTGAAAGTGTATCGGGTGTAGAAGTGTATAAATCATCTGATGCTAGTGTTACCTCAGGTGGTATTGGTGCGACAATTAACTTAACTACCCATAAACCTTTAAGCTCCCCTGGCATTAAAGCAACGTTTGGCGTAAAAGCTGTTGATGATCAATCAACAGAGCAAGGAAATGTAACTCCAGAATTGAGTGGCTTATATTCTCAAACGTTCGCTGATGACAAGTTTGGTATTTCAATTTCAGGTAGTTATCAAGAACGCGAAAGCGGTATGCAGCAGTTTTTACAAGACCAAGGGTATAGAGCATCAGATGCGTCAAATACTGGTTGGGGCGGTGTGCCTGCTGGTGCTGATGGCGGAACCAACCGTCCGACTACAGGTATATATTCAAATCCACAACAACCACGTTATGTGTTTGAAGAACGTCAACGTAAGCGTATTAATGGTCAATTGGTACTACAATACCAACCTGTCGAAAATGTAACGGCTACTTTAGATTACACAACATTTAGAACAAACGTTGAAGAGCAACACTCAGATGCTTCTGTGTGGTTTAACTATGCTGGCGATCGAAGTGAGTCGGTTTGGGCCGGAGAGCCGAATTCATATCCACTGATTTATTCCGAAATATATGAAATAAACAACCCTACAGAGTACGCTGATACGTCATTAACTGTAGGTGCTTGGGGGCGCGACGAATCAACCGATTCAATTGGTTTTAACCTTGAATGGATTGTCTCAGACCAGCTTAATTTAGAGTTTGATCACCATAGCTCTAAAGCGCAAATGAAAGCATCAGATCCCCGCCATGGTACACGTAATAATATTCAACTACCGTCATATTCACGCACACGTGCAGGCTTAGACTTAACGGGTGAGTTACCAGGCATTGCAACAGGTAATATTGAAAACTTTAACCCAGATACATTGCGCTTATCGGGAAGTTGGTTTGCAAATGATAAATATGATTCTGAAATCGATCAAACCCAAATTTCAGGTGAATATTTTATTGATGATAATTTAAGTATTGATTTTGGAGCTTCTGTTAATACAGTAAATAACCACTATCGCCATACTCAAGTACAGCGTCCTGACTGGGGTGGTGTAGGAGTTGAAGGTGATTTTGCTGATATCGATTGGCGTCAAGATACAATATTAGATAAGTTTCAAGCTAAAGCAGGTAACTTCGAAGGCACAGCAACACAAGCCGACTACGATTTATTTGATACAATTTTCTTTGCAGACTTTGATGCAATTGTTAATGCCGCAGAATTTGCCGATCCAACTGCTAACGTAGATGGTGTTTGGGGGGATTGTAAAGCAGCAGCCGGTGCTGCTGCAGGTCCCAATGGTGAAGGTCAATTCTGTGCATCAACTAATTGGGATGCAGACACTAACCGCTTTACTGAAGAAAAAACCAAAGCTGCATTCTTACAAGTAAATTATAAGGGGGACTTTAATGATATGTTCTTTGACTTACATGTGGGCCTGCGTTATGAAAAAACCGATGTCTTTTCTAAAGCATCAGCACCAGGTTATAGCCGCATAGAATGGAATGAAGATACTGCCACCTCTGTTACAGGTCTAACAGGTATTGAAACGCTAAGCCAATCTGCCGATTACGATCAGATCTTACCAAATATAAACTTTAATATTGAAGTTGTTGACGATGTAATGGTGCGAGCTGCGGCAAGTAAAACAATTTCACGTGCAGGATACAACGCATTGTTAGGTGGTACATCAGTTAACACCGGCGGTAGTCTAAGCGGTTATTCAGGAAACTCAGGTAATCCAGCCTTAGAGCCTTTAGAGTCAATAAACTTTGATATTACGAGTGAATGGTATTACTCAGAAGGCAGCTATGTTTCATTTGGTTACTTTAGAAAAAATGTTAGTAATTGGATTACAACGGGTACTGTCGATTCAACTATCTTTAACTTAGCCGATCCATTAAATGGCGAGAAGTTTAAGGCCGCGGTTAATGCACTAGGTGAAAATCCATCAAATGAGGAGATCAGAAATTATATTTTTGAAAACTTTGCTGATGATCCAAATGTACAACCTAAATTCGACGAAAATGGTGTGCTAATCGGCGGTAGTATCATTGGAGATCCTGCAACCGATGAAACAGCTATCTTTAGATTGAATGTGCCTGTTAATGGTGATACTGAGCATACAATTGATGGCTTTGAATTTAACATTCAACACCTATTTGGTGAATCAGGCTTTGGTGGCATTGTTAACTATACTATGGTTGATTCAGGACTTGAGTATGATAATAGTTCATTGGATGATACTGAGGCATTAGTTGGTTTAAGTGATACAGCGAATGTTGTGTTCTTCTATGATAAAGAGGGCTTACAAGCGCGTATTGCTTACAACTGGCGTGATGCATTTCTTAATGAACGTCGTGTAAATGGTGACTTAACAGCGCCTATTTATACTGATGAATATTATCAAATAGATTTTAATATTAGTTATGAAGTGCCTGCTGTTGAAGGCCTAACCGTATTTATTGAAGGTATTAATATCACAGATGAATACGTCACTGAATATGGTCGTACTAAAGAACTTATCTATAAAATGACGCAAACTGGATCTCGTTATGGTTTGGGTGTTCGTTATAATTTTTAACATATAAATTCTGAAACTGAACCTCTTTAAAAAGCTGCATTTGCAGCTTTTTTTTTGCTAATGGCTCTCTAGTAAAATGTTACACTAACTGTTATAGTCAATTTAACTTTAACTTATTTTTTACATTTATCTCGGTTACATGTGCATACTGTGGCCACAATAATTGGAGCCTCAATTCATGAGCAACCATGCCCTATTAAACAATGTTGAGCACCAGCATTTAAAAATAAATCCTCAGCGCAGTGCAGAACTAGGTGACGGATACTGGTATAGCGAAACATTCCCAAGTGAGTTTAAAGCCGTTCAAGCACATTATCCTATTTTTTTCAGTAAAGATGATGCAACAAATACGTTTTCGCCAGTATGTTTATACGGTATTAACAAGGATGAAAATTTATTCTTGGTAAATCAACAGTGGCAAGCGAACTATATTCCTTTAACTATGCAACGTTTGCCTTTTTACATTGCCACTCAAAATACCACGCAAGACGGTGTAGCTACTCAAGAGTATGTGATCAGTATTGATCTCGACTCGCCAAAAATATCGACAGAACAGGGCATTGATTTATTCTTAGAGCATGGAGGTAATAGCGAATACCTCGAAAAAGTGGTCACTGTGCTTGATAACCTTCATCATGGCTTACAAGAAAACCAACCATTTATTAAAACGCTGATTAAACATGGTCTACTTGAATCAGTTACCTTAGAACTTGATTTAGTCAATGGTGTAAAACATAGCTTATTGGGTTTTTATACCATAAACGAAGATACGCTTGAGCAGCTAAGTCATGATGTAATTGCCCAGCTGCATTCACAAGGTTATTTAGCACAAATTTATATGGTAATCGCTTCACAAGTGCATATTCGTGATTTAGTGGCACTTAAAAATGCGCAGCTGGTATCACAAAAGATCGCCGTATAGAAGTGTATTGCTATGGCAAATTGTGTAGAAAGCTTTCAAACAATCTCGGGCCTAACACCTGATACCTTACCCGCAAAGTTATTAAACTCCGCAGTGCCAATCGTGTTAAAAGGCTTTGTCAGTGAGTGGCCTTTAGTGAGAGCAGGGCAGATATCAGATAACACTGCAATTGATTATTTACAGCAGTTTTATCAGGGTTTTTTAGTAAACACTTGTACGATCCCAGCGGATCAACATGGTGTGATTTCGTATAACAGCGATATGACAAGTTTTAACTTTGCTAATAAGCAGGCTGCATTCATCGATGTTCTTAAGCAAATAGTTGATACTGCAAATCAGCCTGTAGCCGAAACTATATATATAGGCTCCACCAGTATTGCCCAGTGTTTACCTAAACTCGTTGATTTATGTTCTGTCGCGCCATTAAATCAAGGCTGCTTATTTAATTTATGGGCTGGTGGCAAAGTAACTGTGCCTGCGCATTATGATGTAGCGCAAAATTTAGCATGCTGCGTTACCGGTAAAAGACGTTTTACGTTATTCGCACCAGAGCAAATTGAGAACTTATATATTGGCCCATTGGATAGAGCCCCTGGTGGTCAACCTATTAGTTTAACGACAACAAAGAATCTTGATGATACGCAATTTCCAAAATTTAAAGATGCACTAAAAACCGCATATATAGTCGACCTTGAACCGGGTGATGCACTTATTCTACCTAGTATGTGGTGGCATCAAGTAGAAGGACTTGGCACATTAAATATACTGTTTAATTATTGGTTTAAAAATACCCCTGCTTTTTATGGCCAACCCAGAAACGCATTACATCATGCCATTTTAAGTATACGTAATTTACCTAAACATGAACGCACCGCATGGCAGCAGTTGTTTAATTATTACGTATTTTCTGAAAACGAATTTACACATATTCCAGAGCATGCACAAACCTTGTTAGCAAACCCGATGGATGAGCTGACTGCGCGAAAATTAAGAGCTGAATTACAAAATAAATTAAGACGTTAAGCGAGTAGGTAGGTACAGAATCATGAATCAAAATGCGATAAAAAAAATAGTCATAGCCGGGGGAGGGACCGCTGGTTGGATGTGTTGTGCTGCAATAGCAAAATTGTTGGGTAAAAATATTGAAGTCAGCTTAATTGAGTCTGATTTAATTCCCACCGTTGGAGTTGGTGAGTCAACCATTCCGACTTTGCATATCTTTCATGACTTACTAAAAATTAGTGAATCAGAATTCATGGCAGCCACCAATGCTACATTTAAGTTAGGTATTTCGTTTGAAGGCTGGAAGCAAGAGCAGCAAAACTATTTTCATTCATTTGGTTATGTAGGACAAGGATGCTGGGCTGCCGGTTTTCAGCACTTTTGGCTAAAGGGAATGCAACAAGGGGTTGCAGCAGACATTGGCGACTATTGCACTGAGCACTTAGCAAGCCGTTTGGGGAAATTTGCCGTTGTGCCTAATCAAGATCGTAAGCACGCTTATCAGCTAGATGCTGGACTATACGCTAAGTTTTTACGCAATTTTGCTGAGCAACACGGTGCTAAACGTATAGAAGGCATGATCAACTCAGTTAACTTAGAGCCTAGTAATGGCTTTATTAAATCGCTAACGTTAGGTGATGGAAACGTCATTGAGGGTGATTTGTTTATTGATTGCACCGGTTTTAAAGGGTTACTAATAGAGCAAGCATTGCATACCGGATACGAAGATTGGGGCCACTGGTTACCGAGCGATAGCGCCGTTGCTGTGCAAACAGAATTAGTAAACCATCCAGTACCATATACACGAGCTATGGCGCATAAGTGCGGCTGGCAGTGGCAAATACCGCTACAAAATCGCCGTGGTAATGGCTTGGTTTTTTGCAGTAAATACATGAGCGATGAAGAGGCAAAAACAGCATTACTAAACAATGTTGAAGGTAACCTAATCAATGAACCTCGTGTTATAAAATATCGTACGGGAACACGGCGTAAGCATTGGAACAAAAACTGTGTTGCTATTGGTTTATCCAGCGGATTTATAGAGCCACTAGAGTCAACCAGTATTCATTTAATTCAACAAAGTATTGTTAGATTAATGCAAAACATGCCCACCAAAGCAATAGAATCAAGCTATCAAGATGACTTCAACAACAAAATGCGTTTTGAAGCTGAGAATATTCGTGATTTTATCGTGCTGCATTACCATGTCACGCAACGCAACGACAGTGACTTTTGGCGTTACTGTAAGAATATGTCAATCCCTGAGTCACTTGCTAAACGTATTGAACTATTTTTACAAAGTGGGCATGTCTATAAAGCCGAGCAAGAACTCTTTGGTGAGGCATCGTGGTTACAAGTGATGTTAGGACAAGGTTTAATGCCACAAAATTATCACCCAATAGTTGATAGTATGAGTGATGAGGAGCTAAAACACTTTTTACAATCAATTAAAAATCACGTTGCTAAAAAAGCAAATAGCCTACCAAATCATATTGATTTTATTAATCATTATTGCAAATCTAGGTAAGTATTATGTTAGCGCTTGGCAATTATATTCAGCCTCAATATGAGTTTATAGGGCAAGAACAAACCCCCATTATTATTATTGACAATTACTTAAGTGAGCCGCAGTTAGTTATAAATTTAGCGCAAAACCACAGTGAGTTTAAACCTGATACAGTGACTCAGTATCCAGGTTTGCGTATGCCACTGCCAAAGCAATATGTGGTTGATTACTTAAAACCCCTTATACAAGGGTTTTATAAAGTATTTAAAATTGGGCAAACACTAATGCCACGTCCAAAAGACAACTGCTTGTCGTTAATTACCAAAACACCAGAACAGTTATCAGCAGTACAAACCTTGCCACATTTTGATACCAATGACCCTAACTTAATTGCGATAATTCACTACCTTGGTGAAGGAGCGCATGGCGGCACAGGTTTTTTCAGGCATAAAAAAACCGAGTTTGAAACAATAAACTCGCACCGAAAACACATCTATTTAACCCATGCGCAAAATTACCTTATAAACAACAGTCATGCCAAACCAGCGTATTGCACCGCACAGCACAGTGAATTTGAGTGTTATAAGAGCATACCTTATAAACCTAACCGTCTTATTGTATTTCCGGGTTACTTGTTGCATTCAAGTTTGCTCGATAACACGACCGATATTTCATCATGCCCACAAACAGGCCGCTTAACTGCCAATATGTTTGTGCACTTTAAATAGGAATTCTATGTTTAGTCATGTATATAAACTTGGGCTATTAAGCTTTGTTTTGTTAGCTCAGAGTGTTGTAACGGCGCAAAATAGCTTTGCTACCGGTTTTGATAATCTCCCTAAAAAACAATTTAACGTACTCTTGTTTACCAAAACGACTGGTTGGCACCATAAATCACAAACTCAAGGGGTTCAGGCGCTTGAACGTTTAGCCGATAAGCACTTTTTTAATTTAATATGGCATGAAGAAAGCCATTATTTTAATGATGACTACTTAAACAATGTGGATGTAGTGGTCTTTTTATCAACCACGGGCGATATTTTAAACCTAAAAGAGCAAGCCGCGTTTGAGCGATTTATAAGAGCAGGTAAAGGCTTTGTTGGTATTCATAGCGCGTCAGATACTGAATACGATTGGCAGTGGTATCAAAAGCTGGTGGGACGCACCTTTAATATTCATCCAGTTGTGCAAACCGCTGTGTTAAGCAAAGTACCTAATAATAACTTTATTGGCTTAAACCACATGCCGCAAAAAATGTTATGGACTGACGAGTGGTATGAGTTTGGCCCAGAGCTAACTAAGTTAAACTATTTACTTACGGTTGATGAGCAAAGTTACAACCCAAATGCCGATTGGGGTAATGACAAAACAGGTTCGGGTATGGGGGGTAGACACCCCATCTCATGGTATCACAATTACGATGGCGGTCGCTCATTTTATACAGCCCTTGGGCATACCAATGCAGTGTATAAAAGTGAGTTTTTAACCGAGCATATTTATGGCGGTATTTATTGGGCTGCAACCGGTAAGGGGGTGAAAACAAGTAACTAAAAATAGGGAGTATTCACTCCCTAACTGAAATTAACTATTATCGCATTTACATGGTAGTTTAATTGTTTAACCCAGGTATTTTTACATCCAGTGTAAACAACCCCTTAGCTGTGGTGATTAGTAAAGTTTTGCGATCTGTACCACCAAATGCAAGGTTAGTCACATTCGGGCCAATTTCAATCTTATCGATCCAGCTGCCGCTGGGTGAGTAAATATTAATAACGCCTTTACTGTGGCTGCTTACGTAAATATTACCAGCGCAATCTACTTTTATACCATCGGGAGAGGTTACTTTTATAAAGTCTTCCCGCGGCGAAATCTCACTGTGTTCATTAATTGTGTATTTACTTACTCGGTTACTAAAATCGCCGATATACAAGGTTTGTTGATCGGGGGAGAGTGCAACTCCGTTGGGTTTTTCAAGGCTTGCGTCAACTAAACTAATTTCACCAGTACTGCTTAGTTTATAAACACCTGTGTAAGGCATTTGTTGTGTGCGTTCACCTAATTGCCAATTAGGATCAGTAAAATAAATATCACCATTTTTATGCAAGGTCATATCGTTAGGGGAGTTAAAACTCAAGCCATTAAACTTATTAACTACCACCGTATTTGTTTTAGTTTTTATATTGATTTTAGCAAGCGACTGCGAGTTGTGATTAAGGTTATATAAAATCTCGCCCTTGGCGTATAGGCCATTGCTACCACTGTGCTTTAAATAAGTGGTAATGGTATTAGGCAAAACTAATTTATAAATGGTCGAGTCCGGGCCAAATGCTTGCGAGCTGGCAAAGTTCATTTCTGAAAAATAAAACGCATTATCTTGGCTTGACCACGTTGGTCCCTCTAAAAACAGAAACTTGTCACTAACAAGAGTTGGCCTTGAGTCAGTTATTATGGGTGACTGTCCATTTGTTTGGCATTGCGATGTATTTAGTACAGGTGAATCATGAGGTTGTTGGGCTAATGCAGCTTGATGAAAAGAGAGCATTAAAACGACGAAGCTTAGTTCTTTTTTTGGTATTTTTAGCATAGATGATAACTCGCTGTTGCTTAACGTATAACTAAAATAGTCCTTTTGACTATAACATTTATTTTTTTCGTTGTATGATATTTATCGAAAGTAATAACGAATCAACGGAGCACTCATATGTATAAGAAACTCATACTCCCACTACTTTTGCTTATCGGGCCTTGGTGCGTAAACGCCCAAACAGATGTTGAACTTAAAAAGGCCTTTGCCGACGCGTTTAAAATAGGTGTTGCCGTAAACCAAGACATAGTGACAGGTAAAAACGCTGCCGCACAGTCTATTATTGCTAAGCAATTTAATACCGTTACCCTTGAAAATGCCATGAAAGCAGAAGTAATTTATCCAGAAAAAGGGCAAGTAGATTTTAGTGGTGCGGATGCGTTTATAGATTTTGCCAAGCAAAATAATATGTTTACCGTAGGCCACACCTTAGTGTGGCATAACCAAACACCTGATTGGTTTTTTACAAATAGCAAAAACGAGCCAAATACTCCAGCACAGCAGTTAGAGCAAATGCGTAAACATATAGAGTTGGTAGCAGGGCGCTACAAAAACAAAGTAGATGCGTGGGATGTAGTAAACGAAGTCATCGCTGATGACGGCTCTTATCGCCCAACTGTGTGGGTTAACCGCGTAGGCGATGGCGATACTATGGTAAAAGCCGCGTTTAAATACGCCCAGCAGTATTCACCGAATACTGAGCTTTACTACAACGACTTTAATGCATGGCGACCAGAAAAAAGAGACGGCATTATTCGGATGATCAAAATGCTGCAAAAAGAAGGTATTCGTATTGATGGCGTTGGCATACAAGCACACTGGGGACTTAACTTCCCAAAAATGGAATACATTGAACAAGCCATTGAGGCATACGCTGCACTGGGTATAAAAGTGATGATCACCGAGCTTGATATAGACGTGCTGCCTTTAACAAAAGAAGGGCAAATTACTGGCAGCGATATGATGAAGCCACAGTTTCAGCTAGAAGAATTTGAAACTTACCTCGACCCATACAAAAAAGGTTTACCCAGCGACGTAGCAGCGCAATTAAACGACCGTTATAAATCGTTATTTGAACTGTTTTACGCAAAACGCGACAAGATTGACCGCGTGACTTTTTGGGGCCTACACGATGGCATGTCATGGAAAAACGATTACCCTATCCCAAACAGAACAAACTACCCATTACTCTGGGACCGTAATTTAAGCCCTAAGCCGATTATTAAAACGATTATCGATGTTAGTCGCTAAATCTCTGTGTAGGTTAAAGCCGAGTATGTTTTTCATGCTCGGCTTTTTTGTGTTTGGTCGGTTTGTCACAAAGAGAAATGAATCAGAAGTGCCTAATGATTTTATTGCTTCATAAAAGTAAGAAAGTGATGAAGTGGCGATTCAGTTTCTTTGGTAAGCGAGCCATTTGCATCTATGGTTTAACATCAATGGTAACCTTATAATCGGCGAGCTAGCTGTTGAGCAAGAAAATAACCAGTGGAAAGTAAGCCTGCTGAAGCGATTATATTAACCACTTAGAGCCCACTTTATTTATCCAAACAATGTATGCCGGTGCAAATGGTTTTTTACTAAAAGAATTTGATGCAGGGAAGCTTGAAACGGCCATTGACATTATGTTCAATGGGGGCATGTTAGTCGCACCTGTATTGTTAAACCAATTAATTAAGTCATGAACAGCTTAATACCTTTGCTGATCCTGATATTGAGTCATTAAGTAAAAGGGAGCGGGCAATCTCAAAGTTGATCGTTGGTGGATATTCAAACAAGAAAATGGCTGAAACAGTTTTTTAGCTGAAGGTACGGTTAAAAACCATGTTTCGAATATACTGGCTAAACTGAATATCCGAGATTGAACCCGTGCAGCGCTTAAAGCCCTCAGTACAAAATTGATTTAATCTACCTAAACCGGTTAGAGGGTAATTCCTTTTCTTTTTGTGCAGGGGCTTTTTTGTCATTTTATGATCGCTAGTGGTTGTGAGTTTTTACTTTGCCAGTTTGAACGTTTCTACCTTTTTTGACTCTATCCAGTCAGTTGTTTTCTGATTAAAACTTTTGAAGTGACTCGTCATTAAATGTTGCTCAAATGCTTTGGCTGACTCGTAGATTTCATACAAAAATACTTCATTGTTGTTTTCTTTGCTCGTGCACACATCAAAGTAATGACATTCAGATTCTAGATCTAAAGAATCTTTCGCTTGTTTATTTACGGCTTCCATAAATTGAGCTTGGAAAGTGTCTTTAACAATGAATTTTACGGTAACTACAAACATAAATTTCCTTAAGGTTTAGTGTTCTGTTTTAGGTGACTTATTTGGCTGTCGGTCAGTAGACGAGGCTGTTTGTTACTAAGCATAAAGGCCAACTTACAGCTTTCTTCCAATTCTTCCATCCCATAGACACAGGCATCAATAGTTTGGGCAGATACAATCGGTCCATGGTTAGCCATGATGACGCCCGCATGCTTTGTTGCGACCTCGCCTACGGCGACTGCCAAACCTGCATCGCCAGGAGCAAAATAGGGCACACAAGCAATCGCCCCTAAGCGCATTGTAAGATACGGCGTATAAGTGGGAACACAGTCAGCTACATTATCTACAGGCAAACATGACCAGGCTGTTGCATAAGAGGAATGCAAATGAATTATGCAGTTGTCTTGGGGGCGTTTATCGTACATGGCCTTGTGTAAGCTAAATTCTTTAGAAGCCTTACTGCCGCGGATCAAATTACCTTGTTGATCGATAACAGACAGCTCGTCTTCTTGTAAAAAACCAAAACACGTATTGGTCGGGGTGATGACCCAGCCACTGTCAATGCGAACACTCATATTCGCTGAGGCGCCAGAGGTTAAGCCGCGCTCGAAAATAGAGCGGGCGTACTGGACGATTTTTTGTTTTGCGGTTTTTTCGTCTATCGACATGTGAGTTTCTCCAGCGCAGATTGAAAAAAGGTTTGATCACCAAAATTACCTGACTTCAATGCAAGATTGATGATTGGTGGTGTTATGGAATGCAATATGGGAACACCGGGGCTGACACTCTGGCCAATTTCGAAAGCAGGTATATCTAAACGCTTTACAATGGCCCCTGAGGTTTCACCGCCAGCAACAATAATATTTTTAAAACCAGCCTTAATACAGTCTTCAGCCAGTTTAGCTAAGGTTCCTTCTAGTAACACTTGGGATTTTTCAAAGCCTATTTCACTTTGTACCTTATCGACCACTTCTTTCGAGGATGTGGTGTAAATTAAGGGGGCTGCAGATTTGTTTTGCAGGGCCCATGCGAGTATCTGCTCATAGGTTTGGCTTTGATTTAACAGTTTAAAAGGGTCAATATAAAGTGCTGGGTGTGCTTGTTTGTAATCAGCCACTTGCCGCTGGGTCATGGCAGAACAGCTACCACTGAGTATTAGTGTCGGCCCATCCGTCTGTTGCGTTGTGTTTTTTACTGAATTAGCTACCCAGCCATATTGAGCAAATTCATGAGTGAGATTGGTAGCTAAACCTGAACCGCCAGTGATGAGGGGGAATGCATCTACATTTCGACCAATGCGTTCTAAATGCTCGGTACTTAAGGTATCCAGTACGATATATCGATAATTTTTCGCCGCTGCACGTAACGCTGCTTTAAAATAGACCTCATCTCCTTCGATACAGTGATAGGGAATGTTTACCGCTTTACCTCGCCCCTGAGCTTCAATGAGCCGCACCACCGAGGAGTCTTGCATAGGCGTTAAAGGGTGATCTTTTAAGGGACTCTCATTTAAGGGAGCATCACCAACAAAAAGGTGGCCCATGTATACCGTTCTGTCATTAACAGGTAGTGCAGGACAAATAATCGTACTTGATAATTTTAATGCATCAAGCAGCGCATCTATTACTGGGCCAATATTACCTTTAGGTGTTGAGTCAAATGTTGAGCAGTATTTAAAGTAGTACTTGCGACAGCCCAATCCTTGCAGCCAGTATAAGGCGGCGAGCGATGTTTCAACTGCATCACTAGCGTCTACAGTACGTGTTTTCAGAGCGACGACTATGGCGTCATAACCCTCTAGCTCAAGTTCAGAATCAAGGGGGAAACGGTTGATCTGTACGGTTTTTAAACCACTATTAACCAGAAAGCTGGCTAAGTCCGAAGCCCCCGTAAAGTCATCAGCAATACAACCGAGAATGGGTTTCTGCAGGTAATTATTCATAACGCATTGTTCCATCTAAATGACGATTACCAAAAAAATATATTGACATCGTAACGTCAGTAAATTTAAATTAATGTATACATTGGAGTTAGATTAACTTATACATTGTTTCTTTTGCAATACTTATCTCTACTAAAATTGCACTTAAATCAGGTTAGAAACGCATATGGTTACCCATACTAGCGATCTATAGGTATAGCTATTTGGCAAGGTAGTGGAGATTAAATTGAGCAGTGAAAGCGACAGAAAAACTTGAAAACACATTGTCAAATGATGATGAACTTCTAGTTGTGTAGTTGTGATGATTAAAGCGTGTCGATTAGAAAACACTTACATTTAGTAACTTAGGATGATTGGGGCTAACATGAGCGGTAAAAAACAATTTACAATAACAGTATTTCCAGGTGACGGTATTGGCCATGAGGTCACGCCTCCGTGTCTCGATTTACTGAACAAAGTAGCGGAAAAAGTGGGAGGATTTTCTTTAAATTTCATCTCTTTCGAAGCTGGAGCCGCATACTATAAAAAAACGGGTGTATCTCTTCCCGAAGAAGCTCTTGAACATGCTAAACAATCGGATGCGACATTATTAGCTTGTATGGGGATGCCAAGTATTCGCTATCCAGATGGTAGGGAAATTGCCCCGCAGTTAGAGTTACGCGAAAAGCTTGATCTCTTCGCAGGTGTTCGGCCCGTTAAAACGTTACCTGGCTTACCTTTACCTCTGCAAGACGCGCGAGCTAAAAATCTAGATTTTGTATTAATCCGCGAAAGTACCGAAGGGCTTTTTGCGAGTCGGACAAACTTTATCATTAAAGGTGAAGGAGCCGATGAAGCTGCCTTTGATACACAAAAAATAAGCCGTAAAGGGTGCGAGCGCTTGTTCGATTTTGCGTTTAATTTTGCAAAAGAGAGAAAACGTAAAGGCTATACAGGGAATGTGACCTGTGTGGATAAAGCAAATGTGTTAGGTTCGTTTTATTTTATGCGGCAAATTTTCGATGAAATGGCCAGTAAGCATTCTGATATAGAAGCAGACCATGTATATGTCGATGCAGCAGCGCTGCAGATGGTTAGCAAACCATGGATTTTCGATGTCATGGTAACTGAAAATATGTTTGGTGACATTCTATCTGATCTCGGTGCTGGGCTGATGGGCGGTATGGGCATGGCCCCGTCTGCTGATATTGGTGAAAACAATGCTGTTTTTCAACCATGTCATGGCAGTGCCCCAGACATTATTGGCCAGGGTAAAGCGAACCCTACTGCAATGTTTTTGTCCGGCGCGTTAATGCTGGATTGGTTGGGGACTCAATATGATAACGCGGCAGCAATTCAGGCTGGTCTCTTAATAAATACAGCCGTTGAAAATGCCTACGCAAGTTCGAATATTTTGCCTTATGAACTAGGTGGTGCCTGTGGAACTGATACGATCACGCGCAGTATTATGGATGAGTTAGATAAGCTATAAACCGCAGCTAAGACTAATGATTGATTGTTCACAAACATCACTAGCCATTGACATCGCAAAGTATTCACTTAGGGAACGACACGGGGAATTAATATGTTAAGAACCTTACTCATATCTTTATTTTCTTTTTTATTTGTTAGCGCAGGGGCAGATGCAAAACAGCGCTATCCAAAACGACCGATTACAACGACTGTCGTTTGGTCTGCTGGTGGCGGCACTGACGCGGCAAATCGAGTGATTATGGCTGAAATGTCGAAAGAACTCGGTGTGCGGATCAATGTGACGAATATGACGGGTGGCATCTCAGGTTCAATAGGCATGAGTTCTACTTTAAGGAAACGCCCTGATGGATATAATTTGGTTGGCCTAGCAAGCTCAAATGTATCTGCAGCGGTTAATGGTGGATGGGGAGAGAAATTCGAGGTGTGGTATCCCTTTATAGTGGGTAGTTCTCCAGATGTTATATCCGTTAAAATGGATTCTCCTTACCATTCACTTGCCGAGTTGATCGCAGCGGCTAAATCCGCTCCCGGCAGTTTCAGTGCAGGCGCCGGTGGCTTGGGTAGTAATCATCATCTACATTTAATGGAACTCAGTAAAATTGCAGACATAGATATCAGTTTTATCCCTTATCCGGGTTCAGCTCCATCGCAAACTGCGGTGATAACCGGCGAGGTTGATTTCGTCATAACCTCCATGGCAGAACAATCCCAATTAATACGAGGCAACAAATTAAGACCCCTAGCTATGCTGCATCCAGAAGCCTTTGAGATGCATGATGGCAAGAAAATTCCTAGTGCCTTTGTGGATTTTCCTGAGTTGTCTAAACATCTACCTATTAGTCAAGCCATTGGTTTTGCAGTGAATAATCAGGCTTCAGCAGAGGTTAAAAGTCAACTCGCTTCAGCCTTTAAAAAGGCGATGGCTTCACCTGTACTCAAAGACTGGGCACGGCAGAACTACTATGAGTTAAGCGGTGTGTATGGTGAGGCTGCACAGCAAGAGTTTGCTCGCTTAGAGTCGCTTTTTGCTTGGTCATTAGAAGCCCTAAATGCCAGCAAGGTGTCACCCGAAACACTCAATATTCCGCGACCTAATTGATATGAAGCAGGAAATTCAGATTAGCACGGAAATGGACGAGAAGAGTCGTACATTAGCTCGTGCAAATTTTAAAGTAGGGTTAGTGGTTTTTATCATTTGTGTTGTATTTTTTGTGCATACTTTATCCTTTCCGATGACAGGCTCGTACGGTGGTGTAGAAAATCAGTGGTATGTGTCTCCCGCCTTATTTCCACTATCGGTGCTGAGTATATTGATCCTATTGAGCGGGATAATGATCATCAAGGTGTGGAAGGAGTGTGATTATTTCAGTTCACTAACCGTGCAAAGTGTCAATGCAGCTAGCATGGATAGTAAAACTCAAGATAAATGGTACGTCATCACGCTTTTGTGTGTGTATATTTACGTCTACATTCCCTCGGCGGATTTCTACTTAGTAACCTGTCTGTTCCTGTTATCGCTCATGCTGAGGTTTTACCTGAAGCTTACTGGATTGTGGCGTGGTGTATTATATGTGCACATCCCGCTAGCTATCGTCCTGCTTAGTGTTCGCAGTATACATAGCGATGTTTTTAGTTGGTTTTTAGTTAGTAGTATTGTTGATGAGCAGCATATTTTGATTAACGACTTATGTTGTGCTGCGGCCTTAGGTTTGCAGCTATTCGCCAGTGTGATTCGTTTAAAGCCTGAGCCAGCTAAGGTGCTGAGAGTGTGGATATACAGCTTATTGATTCCCCTGATACTAATCTGTGTTTTTAGTTTTTTACTCTATGTACCAATGCCTGTTGAATATGGCAGTGTTTCGAGTTTTCTGAATTATCTCGTTTACGATGTTCTAGGGATTTGACAGCTATGATTGACCAGTTTTTACAGTTCTTTAGTATTCTTTTTAACTTAGTCTCACAGCCCAGTAATTTACTCATACTTTTTGCTTCTAGTTTTATCGGGATTTTGTTTGGTGCGATGCCTGGATTAACGGCCACCTTAGGTATCGCATTGCTGACAACGCTGACCTATAGTCTCAACACAGATACCGCTCTTATTTCGTTGTTGGGCATGTACGTGGGAGCGGTTTACGGAGGGTCTTACCCAGCTATTCTATTAAATATTCCAGGCACCCCCGCTGCTGCTGCTACAGCGCTAGACGGATACCCTATGGCTAAACGCGGCGAAGGGGCAAAAGCATTAGGTTTAACCACTACCGCATCGCTGATTGGTACACTTATTGGGCTGGTCTTCTTAGTGGTTTTATCTCCCGCTATTGCTACTGTCGCCCTGCAGTTCACATCTTGGGAATTTTTCTTATTGGCTTTGTTCGGTATTATTATTAGTGGCTCTATTACTAGTCAAGATCTTGTTATAAAAGGCTGGATAACAGGTTTCTTGGGGTTGTTATTATCCACCATAGGGCGTGATTCACTGCAGTACTTTCCGCGTTATACCTTCGAGCAAAGTCAGCTCGACAGTGGACTTGAAATAGTACCTGTATTGATTGGCGTATTTGGTATACCTCAAGTTATCCGTGTCTTGAGTGATAGAGATACATTGGGTAAGCCCTCGAAATTATCCAGAGTGTTACCCGAGCTTGCTGCCATCAAGCGTAATATTAAGCATATATTTCGCTCAGCTGGTGTCGGTGTTGGTATTGGTTCAGTGCCTGGCATTGGAGAAGATATTGCAGGGTGGGTGAGTTATAGTGCGGCTAAAAAAACATCAACTCCTGAAGAGCAAAAGAAATTTGGCCATGGGTCCGAAGCAGCCATCGTTTCATCTGAGACCGCTAATAACGCCTGTGTAGGTGGGGCATTGATCCCTCTGCTAACCTTGGGCATACCTGGTAGCCCGCCAGCAGCCATGTTATTGGGGGCTTTACTATTGCATGGCATTACCCCAGGGCCAACCATTGAGATTGATCATCCCAATTTTCTATTAGAGGTAACGGCCATCCTTGTACTGGCGTCTTTGGCGATGTGGGCCAATGGTATGTTACTAGCAAAACAAGTACTAAAGCTATTGCAGGTGCCCCCCCCCTTATTTATTCCTGTGGTAGGTGCGCTTTGTGTGCTGGGCGCCTATTCCTTAGGTATTAATATTTTTAATCTTTACATAATGCTGCCGGTGGGTATTTGTGCCTACTTTTTAAGTGAAATGAAGTTTCCCTTAGCTCCTCTAGTGATCGGGTTGGTGCTGGGTAGCATGGCAGATGAGAGCCTTAGGCGCGCTTTGATGTTATCTGAGGGATCCTTTTGGCCTTTATTTGAGCGACCCGTTGCCGTAATTTTACTGCTTATCATTGTGTCTTTTTGCATAATTCAGATCCCTTTGATTCGACGTGGTGGCAATGCATTTATGAACCGCTTTTTTAGACGTACCGCTCGTCAGTAGGCGACATACAAACTCAAGGTGTTGTAAAAGATGAATAACGTATTGCGAGTAGCCTGTTCAGGCACAGGGTATTTTAGTCAATTTCATTATGAAGCATGGAATCGGCTGGATAAGGTCAAACTTGTGGGGCTATGTAACCGAGACCTAGAGAAAGCCAAGCATTTCGCTCAGACTTACAAAATTGAGCATTACTATCAGAACTTAGAAGTGATGCTGCGCGAACTGAAACCAGATTTTTTGGATATTATTACCCCCCCCGTAACCCATCTTGAGGCTGTGACTGTAGCTGCCAAGTTGGGGATAGATGTATGTTGTCAAAAGCCATTTGGTGAAAACTTCGAGCAGGCTAAGCAAATGGTGACAATAGCAAAAGACGCGGGGATTAAACTAGTTATTCACGAGAATTTTCGTTTTATGCCTTGGATCCGTAAAGCCAAAGAGGTGATTGATAGTGGAATTTTAGGACAGATATTAAATGTGCAATTTAATCTTCGACCGGGCGATGGTCAGGGGAAAGATGCCTACTTAGCACGACAGGCTTATTTTCAAGAAATGCCTAAGTTTTTGATCCACGAAACGGGTATACACATAGTGGACGTTTTCCGCTATTTTTTTGGTGAACCTCACTCTGTTTATGCCCAACTTCGTCGTTGTAATCCTGTGATAAAAGGGGAAGACGCGGGTATAGTTATTTTTCAATTCGCCCACAACTTGCAAGCTGTCTTAGATGGTAATCGGTTATTAGATCATAGCAGTTCTAATACTCGTCGTACAATGGGAGAGTGCCAAGTCGAAGGAACACAGGGGACCTTAAACATTGATGGGGAAGGGCGAATATGGCTGCGAAAAATAAACGAGAAAATAAGTAACGAATTACCTTACATGTGGCAAGACGCAAATTTTGGTGGGGACTGTGTTTACCAAACGATAAAGCATATTGTGCAGCACTACCTCCAAGACACGCCATTGGAAAATCAAGGATTCGAATACTTACACAATATTTTAGTTGAACAGGCTATTTATCAGTCTCATGAGCAGCGTAGCTGCATTGATTTGCCGCTGCAGGCGAGTATTGAGGTAACACCATGAGCACTATGTCGATAAATGACGCGCAGTTTATCGGTTCGGGGCTGGTGCGACCTGAATGTGTGCTAGCAACCAAAGCTGGGAATTTATATGTATCTGATTTTCGTGGCGGTGTCACCAAAATCTCATCGACTGGACAGGTGCAATTTATTGGGGGAGAAGACGTAGAGGGGCTCGGCAAACTCAAACCCAATGGCATTTGCATGTTAGCAGATGGTAGTTTTTTGGTGGCTCACCTTGGAGATGATAGCGGTGGCATTTATCGTGTCTATCGTGATAACAAGATAGAACCCTTTTTAACCGAAGTTGAGGGGCAAGCCCTGCCCCCTACCAATTTTATTTTACTTGATCATCAAGAACGTCTTTGGATAACTGTTAGCACACGTCAGTCACCGAGAGCAAAAGGTTATAGGCGTGATGTGGCTGACGGTTTCATCGTGTTGGTGGATGGCTATGGGCCGCGAATTGTGGCTGATAACATTGGTTATACAAATGAGGTCTGCGTCACGCCAGATGGTAAAACCCTTTATGCAAATGCGACCTTTGCTCGTCAAACGCTCGCCTTTGATATAGATGAAAATAATAATCTTGGTAATCGACGTATCGTTGCCCAGTACCAAAAGGGAATTTTCCCCGATGGGCTGACGATGGATGAAAGTGGCTTTCTATGGATAACCAGTATTGTCAGCAATAGTATTCTAAGGGTCGATCCAAAAACGTCTCAAGTGGATCTTATGATGCAAGATGTAGAAGAACGTCATGTCAACTGGGTTGAAGACGCCTTCATTCAGGGGGCAATGAACAGTAGCCATCTGAGTACTGCACAAAGTAAGGTTTTTAAGAATATTAGCTCCTTAGCATTTGGTGGTTTGGATCGCCGCACTCTGTATCTTGGGTGTTTGTTGGGGGAAGCCGTCGCTGTTTTATACGGAGCTGTGACAGGGGTGGCTCCAGCACATTGGAATTTTGACTCAGATACTGAGTACACTATAGCTAAAAAAGTTTAGATAATTGGTTAACTAAGCTTCAGAATATATTAATAACCAGAGATCTTTGTAACTTGGTTTCTCAGCGGCTGTTCAGTGGTATAACGTTGCAAGTTTTCCAATGCTACGTCCCGCCAAGCCTCAATCACCTGATCGTATGTCCCTCCTAGGTGAGGTGTGATCAATAAGTTGTCAAGAGTCCATAAAGGCGAGTCTTTGCTTAGTGGCTCTTGGGTACACACGTCTATGCCTGCCCCAAAAAGCACACCTGTTGTTAGCGCGTTTGCGAGTTCATCTTCATTTACTGCATTACCTCTTCCAATATTAAAAAAGAAAGCAGGTTTTTTCATACAGGCAAAAAAACGGCTGTCAAATAGGTGATTAGTTTGTGTCGTTCTGGGTAGGCATGAAACTACAATGTTGGCTTTTAGGGCTACCTGGTTTAAATCAGCTAAGGGGTAAACTTCATCCACATTGACGTTGGTTTTGCTTGGATCTCGTCTTATGCCAATAACATAGGCACCAAATGCTTTTAGGCGCGTCGCGATGGCTATTCCAACCGAGCCAAGCCCAACAAGTAGTACCGTTTTACCTCGAATTTGGAATAAAGAGTCACACTCAGCCAAACTAATCTGCTGCCAAGAAGCCTTTTGTTGATTTCTCACAGCGGTTGGAATGCCGCGTAATACCCCCAACAACAAGGCCATTAGATGGTCTGCAACTACATCAAAATGGCCATCAGAACAATTGGTCAGCAAAAAAGGTCTATGCACTAAATCAGGCTGGTTTTGTAGCCATTCTACACCGGTACCAAATTGTTGAAACCATTTTAAATTAGGTAATAGCGACAAATATTCACGGGGGAAATCACCAAGTACAATCTCTATTTCATTAATATGCTTGTGTATTTTTTCTATGTCGGTAGTCACTAATACTTCTCTCTTGCCAGCATACTTCATCAATGTATTATGAGATTGTGCATCCATAAATCGATCTTCAATCCACATGATTATTTTGCTCATAAATTTCTACCTTCTTTATTTGAAAACCATGCACGATTTAATTTGTAAAAATGCAACAAACCAAGAGCAACTAAAGCACCTATGGCAGGACTTGCTGCAAAAATAGTCACAATACCATTCTTGGCTGCCTCAGTTTGTATAATATTAGCTTGGTAACCATAAGAACTTAATAACCAACCAGTTAACGCACCGCCAATTGCAATACCAAATTTCAAGCTTAATAAATGTCCAGATATACTCATTGCCATCGGCCCATTGCCCTTTTTCTCTCTACCATAATCGACAGTATCAGGGATAGTAGAAAACAATATAGGGATAAAAATCATATGAAAAAACTGAGTCATAAAATTAATCATAAACGCAACGTATATCATATCCGTCGGCACATTGAGTAGAATGAAATTTGTTGCCGCAACGCCCAAACATGCAAATTTCATGAGCTTAACTTTACATATTTTTTTGGTTACCCAACTAGTAAACATGGCACCACATATACCACCAATCATACTGGTTGTTACAAAGGTTGATACGAGCGATTCTTGGCCAAGATAATAAGTAACATAATACGGCATAACACCACCACGCATGGCCACGGTTACTAATAAGGAAAATGTCACTGTAGCCATAACCCACCATTGGTCATTACGTAAAACGGCGAATATATCACTTTTAATGGTTACTTTTTTGGTGACTTCTATTACACGCTCTTTTGTATAGGAAAAGCATGCTATAAAACATAAAATTGCAATAATTGAAAGTACAACCATGGCTAGCGAGAACCCTAGCTGTTTATTACCTTCACCAAAATAAGAAACCATTGGTAATGTTAAAGCCGCAACGATAACGCCGCCTACTTTAGCCATTGCAAAACGCCAAGCTTGAACTGATGCTCGCTCTTGTGTGTCTCGCGTTAAGATCCCTCCAAGTGCCGAATATGGAATGTTAATAGCGGTGTAAGCTGTCATCATTAATGCGTAAGTAATATAAGCATAAATTAACTTATTTGACTCATTCGTATCCGGTGTTGTGAAGGCTAACACTGCTAGAATTCCATAGGGAATAGCCATCCATAAAAGATAAGGGCGATAACGTCCCCAACGAGATTTGGTTCTGTCAGCTAACGCACCCATTAACGGATCGGTAATAGCGTCAAATACTCTAACTACCAACATCAATGTGCCAGCAGCAGCGGCAGATATACCAAAAACATCGGTGTAAAAAAACATCATATAAATGATTACTACTTGAAAAACGATATTGCTACCTGTATCTCCAAGTCCGTAAGCTAACTTTTCTTTTGTTGTTAGTTTAACTTTGGATCCCATGTCACCTTTTCCTTTACGTGAATAATTATTATTGGCACGTATCTGTACCGCTCGTTTAGTTGGTTGGCGTGGCCAGTTATATTATTGAAAATCTATTCTTGGTCTATCCATGTGACTATGTCCTTAGGGAAAACAGGGTCCCAGTTACTGCTGGGCTATCAAGTATTCCACTTGCTGACACTCCGCTGGTTATAAATAAGCTGTCTAACCCACTGATAGTTCAGCAGGGGGTTAGACATAATGATCGCAAACTAAGATTGCTTCACTGGCGAAGCGGTAAAACAACCGTTAATTCGACGGACTATTTTGCGCGGATTTTCGTCTGCTAATTCTGGGGGTAACAAGTAAGCAGGCGTATCTTGGTAGGCAACAAATTTAGCAAATCGATGAATTGCGTCAATGCCGACACTGGTTGATGCCCCATTTGACGAAGCGGGATAGGGACCACCATGATGCTGTGAACCACAAACTTCAACGCCAGTAGGAAAACCATTAAATATAATTCTGCCGGCTTTTTGCTCTAATACCGGCAGTAGCTCCGCAATAAGCCCTTGGTCTTGTTCGGTGGCATGGATTGAAGAGGTAAGGTTTCCTTTTAGTACATTGGCCACTGCTAACATTTGCTGTTCATTGTCACATTCGACAAGCAAAGTTGCGGGGCCAAATATTTCGTTTTGCATAGCCTCATTATTTAAGAATGCGGTAGCGGATGTACTAAGCAATATACTTGCGGGCATTAGAGGCTCGAGCAAGGCGTTATCTTTTTTATTGAGCCATTGAACATCATTGTAAGCGATGAAATCTTTTACTCCTGCAACAAAGGCAGTGCCGATGTTTTTATTCAACATCGGAGTTTTGGGTTGACTATTAAGTCCTTGAGTGAAAGCCTCAATAAAGTCGGGGTGCTTTTCAATTACAATGATTCCTGGTGATGTGCAGAATTGGCCTGTGCCCATGCATACTGACGCGGCAAGTTTAGTTGCTAAGTTATTTGCGTCTTGTTGCAGCACCTTGTGGGTGAAAAACATTGGGTTAGTGCTACCCATTTCTGCAAACACGGGAATAGGCGTATCCCGTTTAGCCGCCGCGTTCATGATGGCACGGCCACCTTGCAAAGAGCCGGTAAAACCAACGCCTTGGATCAAAGGATCTGTGACTAATTGCTCAGACAGCGAAATCTCGTTGCCTTGCAGCAAGGAAAATACACCATTGGGCATGCCACATTTAGTGATGGCCTTGTCAATTGCACGGGCTAAAAGGGCGTTTGTTGTTGGATGAGTGGGGTGCCCTTTTAATACCACGGTGTTACCAGCCGCTAATGCTGATATGGTATCACCACCAAGTGCGCCAAATGCAAAAGGGAAATTAGATGCACCAAACACCGCAATAGGTCCTATGGGCTTTAGCATCTTACGCAGGTCTGGTTTGGGTAGTGGTTGCCTTTGTGGCTCAGCCGTATCAATGCTAGCTTGAACCCAACTGCTGTCTTTTACGATTTTAGCAAATGCGTTAATTTGGTTGAGAGTACGAGTTCGCTCACCGGTTAATCTTGGTATACCTAGGCCACATTCTTCGTTGCAAAAGGTAAGTAAATCGTCGCCTAAAGCTTGGATTTCTTCAGCAATGGTGCTTAAAAATTCACTGCGTTTTATAGGGCTTATACGTGAGAATTGCAAAAACGCCGACCATGCGGCATGAGTTGCTGTAGTTACTTCCTGTGTTTGACAGTTGTAAAATGGGCTTAAAAGCTCTGAAGTAACAGGGTTTTGTGCGCAAAAAGCTGGCCCAGTTGGGGAAACCCATTCACCGGCTATGTAAGACTGTTGATTGACTTGGGTCATAGTTCGACTCCTATATTAAGTTGCGTTGTGCGAGGTTATTCATTAAGACACTGATACCAAATTCCCAAGGCGGAATTTCATTTGAAAAGTGCACCGTGTTGACCAAAGAGCCGAGCTTTTGTGCTGAAATGCTAACGATGTCGCCGGGCTTATGGGTGAAACCTTTGTCTTTTTCGTCTCTGTCTTGTGTAGGAGTAAACAACGTGCCTGTGAACAAGGCCAATCCATCGGGATATTGATGGCAATCAGAAATCGTTTGAGAAACTAAATCTTCAATGTCGCGACTGATTTTTGTCATGTCATTAGTCGCATTAAGTTGATAGTCATCTTGTATTCCACTAACACTAAGTTTTACCTGAGCGGATTTAAGCTGGGTGAGGGTAAAAGTGTTATCAAATAATCTAATGATGGGGCCAATTGCGCAGGAAGCATTGTTGTCCTTTGCTTTACCTAATAACAAAGCGCTACGACCTTCAATATCGCGCAGGTTAACATCATTCCCTAGGGTGGCACCGACTATTTTTCCTCGGCTGTTTATCGCTAAAACAATTTCCGGCTCCGGATTATTCCAAGTTGATATGGGGTGAATACCTATTTCTGCGCCAAAACCAACGGAAGAAAGCGGTTGTGCTTTAGTGAAAACCTCAGCATAAGGGCCAATGCCAACCTCAAGGTATTGTGACCACATATTTTCTTTTATCAGTACTCGTTTTAACTCTTCTGCGGCTACTGAACCAGGTACTAAATTATCAACCGACGTACCTAGAGTATGAGTGATTTTATCGCGTATTGTTTTTGCTACATGTGGATCGCCTCCGGCTTTTTCTTCTATTACGCGTTCAAGCATGGAGCCCACAAATGTCACACCGCATGCTTTAATCGCTTGTAAATCAAAAGGTGATAGCAAGTGCAGGTAGCTTTTATCTAATGGTTTGTCTAGTGAGTTGTTAAAGAGTGCTTCAACACTACCCAGATAGGGCAAAGCCATATCTTCTAAGTCAGCTTTAGTTATGCTTTTTTCTATTAATGCGGAACAGGTGGGGGCTAAATTTGACAAGTCATAAACGCCCGATTGTGATAACCAAACCGGCGCTGGACCAGCAACAGCATTGTTAGACGAAGTTGGTAGCCATGCCCTCGCAATCAATGTGCCTGCAAACCCGTCTTCGGGTAGATATTTTTCTATGTTCATTTAAGTAAACCTATTAAATAATGTAAGTCACACTAATGGTTGTGACGAGGTAGTTTGTGTGAAATTTTATGGTACTTTGTTGCCAATTCGATAACCCCGCCTTGAGACAGATCGCTAACCGTGCTGCGATAGATTTCTTGCCAGGGCGTGTCAGATACCGGTGTCGAGAGAGTCTTATTTTGTTTACGCTTTGCCATTTCTTCCTGGCTTAAAGCCACATCACATTTTCCGTTAATCAAATCGATGCGCAGCATATCGCCGCTTTCGATATAGGCGAGTCCTCCACCGGTGGAGCTTTCAGGGGAAACGTGCAAGATCGAGGGGCTGTCAGAGGTTCCCGACTGCCTGCCGTCCCCCAGTGTGGGTAAACTCGTGATCCCTTTCTCTATAAGGTAGTTTGGGGGTTGCATGTTGACTACCTCAGCAGAGCCAGGCCAGCCTACGGGGCCTGCACCGCGCAATACAAGTATGCAAGATGCGTCAATGTTTAAGGCAGGATTATTGATGTTTTTATGGTAGTCCTCAGCATTTTCAAACACCACAGCCCTAGCGTTAAACACGCCCTCACTACCGGGTTGCGATAGAAAACGCTGTTTGAAATCAGGAGATATAACACTGGTTTTCATTATCGCGAAATCGAAGAAATTTCCCGAGAGTACCGCGAACCCAGCATTGTCTAACATGGGGGCGTTGAAGGGTTTTATAACCGCTCTATCGCTGGTTTGTTTACCTTGTATATTGTCTTTCAATAAATGACCAGATACGGTCAGCACATCTCCGTCTAATTCACCGGCTTCTAGTAGCTCCCATAATACGGCTGGCACACCGCCAGCACGATGAAAGCGTTCGCCTAAAAATTCCCCACTAGGTTGTACATTGACTAACAGTGGAATGGGTCTGGCTAGTTCATTCCAATCTTGGGCGCTTATTTCGACGCCCGCATGTTTTGCCATCGCCATAAGATGAGGCTGTGCATTGGTAGAACCACCTATAGCGGCAATAAGTTTCATTGCGTTGATAAAAGCCGCGCGTGTGAGAATACGTGATGGCACTAAGTCTTCGTAGACCATTTTCACAATACGCTCACCGGTACGATAGGCGATTTGACCTCGCTCTCGATAAGGAGCAGGAATCGCAGCACATCCGGTTAGAGACATGCCCAGTGCTTCTGCTACCGAATTCATTGTTAAGGCCGTGCCCATCGTATTGCAGTGTCCCGCTGAAGGCGCTGAACTCATGGCTAAATTGAGAAATTCTTCTTCGTCTATTTCACCCGCTGCGAGTCGCTTTCTTGAACGCCAGATCACGGTCCCAGAACCGACTAGTTCATTATTATGCCAACCATCTAACATTGGACCTCCAGACAAAACGATGGATGGTATATCAACAGTAGACGCCGCCATAAGGCTTGAAGGTGTGGTTTTGTCGCAGCCGGTGGTAAATACGACGCCGTCAATGGGATAGCCGTACAATATTTCGACCAAGCCTAGATAGGCCAGATTTCTGTCTAAAGCGGCGGTAGGGCGGCGGCAGTTTTCAAAAATCGGATGACTTGGAAATTCGATGGGTATGCCACCGGCTGCTTGAATACCGTCTTTTACCCGGGCAGCAAGCTCTATATGTATACGATTACAAGGCGCAAGATCACTGCCTGATTGGGCAATACCTATAATAGGTTTACCGGAGCGTAGCTCTTCTGGTGTAATGCCATAATTCATAAAGCGCTCTAAATATAAAGCAGTGAGGTCAATGTGTTCTTTGTTGTCGAACCAATCTTGAGAGCGAAAACGCGTTTTTTTATGTGCGGTCATGGTCTACATCTTTCGTTAAATTGTTACTAGAGGGAATGGGGCGATATTCAAACTGTTGGAAATCGGCATGAATACCTCTGTTGCTTAAATCACTGCAATGTAAACAGACGAATGCCCCGGTGAAAAAGCCTTTGCCTTTGACATAATCATCGGATAATTTCCACGTCTCGAAAGTCAAATCGATAGGACTCCAGTTGTCTTTTTCTAAGGCGTAGCTAAAGGATAGTGTTTGCGCTCTAACGCTTACTTTGAGTGCTACCGACTCTTGCCATGCGGGTAGTGCTATGGGGCAGTCGTATAGAAAATATTTGGCATCGTTGTTATCAAGTTGGATTATTTTTAGGCTGCGCGAGCCAAGAGCACTATCAAAATCGATGAAACAATAAATCCAATTTTGGGTATTGTAGTAACAAACGAGCCCCGCATTTTGTTGTGGATTGACAGGTTTGAACGACAAAGTGGTTAAGGCGTCAAACTGAAAATGTTTCCATCTGTGGCCAACGGTCGCTTGGGTAAATTGTGAGATAAGAGGATCACGACCAAATAGTCTTAAGCACTTATTGTCAGAGCATATCTCGCCTAACTCTTCACTAAATGGCACGCGCAGTGTCTGCCATTCTGCATCTAACTTCTCTGAGTCAAACCGATCAATAAAGATTTCATCAGGAGCATCGTTTGAGCTTGAAAAGTCAGGAGCGGTTATCGCTGATTTTGCATGTTGGCCACCGACTACATAGGGCCAATTATCTCGCCACTCAATTTGATCAATTGCGGTTTCACGACCTAAGGGACAATAGCCCTTTGTTTGTTCTGGCGCGGATTGAGTATTAGTATTTAACGGACGGCCTACTAAAAACACCATGTACCATTGGCTATTATGGGTTTGCAACATTGCCCCGTGCCCGGCTTTTTGCAATGCATGTTCGGGCATGTGAGCACTGGTTAAAATCGTCTCGTCGGGATGTAACTCAAAAGGTCCTGTTAGTTCACGACTTCGCAGTACAGTAACTGCATGATCGTAAGCTGTACCGCCCTCTGCGACGAATAGATAGTAGTAGCCTCCTACCTGATAAATGTGTGGCGCCTCTGTTAGTTTTCGCTCAGTACCGGTGAATATAATGCTGCTTTTTTCAGACAGGCTACGCGTATCATGAAAATACTCTTGTAATACAATGTGATTGTGAGGGTTGCTATGATGACGAGGACCCCATTCTCGATAGGTAATATATTTTTTGCCTGATGCATCATGAAACAACGAGGGGTCAAACCCTGCAAATGGTAGCTGAATAGGCTCGCTCCATGGTCCCTCTATGTTAGACGCGGTTACCAAAAAGTTATCACCGCATTTCCATGGGCTTTCTACACTTTTTACGTTTGAATACACTAACCAAAAAAGACCATCATGATGAGTTAAGCAGGGAGCCCAAACTCCGCCAGAGTTAGGGATACCTCGCATATCTAGTTGGCTTACCCGATCGAGTGGATATGCAACCAATTGCCAATCTTGCAAGTTCTTACTGTGATAAATGCGAACCCCAGGAAACCATTCGAATGTGGAAGTGGCTAAGTAGTAGTTGTCACCTTGACGGCAGATGACGGGGTCGGGATTGAAGCCTTTAATAATTGGGTTGCTAATCATTTGCACCAGAGCAGTCTCTCTATTTATGTTTCGTTTTGTTCAGCCAATAGGTGATGGAGATACAAACGCTTTACGTTACTAATTTGTTAACCAATCTAAAATGTTCCCGGTAACATTTCAAGGCGTCATCTCACTATGAGTAACTAACGTAAAGATTAAATGCCTTTCCATAATGCATTTACTATCTGACTCTGTTCCCCTATCTAACATTGCAGATAAGATGGGGAGCAGTGTGGCATTTTATCTTGAAGACAATTATTGCTTGTAGGTTTAATCAGCTTATTAGGCAGATAGTGTTTTGCTAGGCGCGATAAAGCTGACTTTTTAGTAGTTGCTACGAAGAGCTCATAAACGGGTCTTAGTTTATGAGCTTCTACCTATCACTTAGTGTTATTTAAACATATCGTCGGCCAATATCCGTTCAACTGAATCGAGTTCAGGAGAGCCGCCTTGCATACCCGAGCCTGATGCTATCCAAAGGTAGCCGTTCATCTTTATGACACCACTACCATGTCTTCCTTGTATCAAAGATGGGGCAGATGACCACTGACCTTGCAATATATCGTAACGGTGAACTTCTTCATGGGCTTTATTTGGGTTGGCACTTTCTCCGCCTACCGCGATGAAGCTGTTATGCTCAGCGTACACTGAAAGACCTGCTCTAGGTATTGGTAGCGCCTGAGGGAGGGTCGACCATGTTTGACTAGCTATATCGAATACATCGACCTTTTCTTCAACTAATTCAAATACTTTATTTTGCGCACCCAACGTTCGCCGCCCACCAATCACATAGATTTTATTGTCTATCAATACCCCTTGAGCGTGATCGCGAGAATGGGGGGCGTTGGGTAAGATAGACCACTTTTGGGTGCGTAAATCTAGGCTGTCAACCCAGCTTACGTTACCGTCGAGGTGACCATTTGTAATTCCACCAATCAAATAAAGTATGTCTTGGTTTACCACTGCAATAGCACTACCCCTTAGTCTCTCTTTGGGAATGGCCGTGCCCTGTTGCCAAGCATTTTTATGGGGTGAAAAAAAGTAAATGTGTGCTACTGGCTTTTCATCAGGGTATTGACCCGTCAGCGCGCCGGCAATAAGGATTTGGTCTTGCCACACAACAGGTTGAAAATGATGTAGTTCAAGAGGTGAAGGTGATAGGTTTCGCCAATTTAGGTTACTAGGTTCAAGCTCATCAACTGACTTAATACCTCGCCCACCAATTAAATACCCCTTGTTGTTTAATTGTACAAATCCAGCTTCATGGCGCACTGAAAATGTGCCATTAGTTTCTACTTGGTCCCAGGTTTGTTGTGCCGCAAAAGCCATCACACTGCATGCATACAGCAAACCTACAATGAGTCGTTTTGGATTGAAAAGAGTCAACATTGTCTACGGCTACCTGTTGAATTTAGCAAAAAATTGCTCAACGGTGTCGACCTCTGTAATACCTAAAATCCAGATTACTTCTACTAAATCTGAAAAATCAGCGCCGCCATAGTGAATACTATCATTCTGGTATCGCTCATTTACACCGTTATATTGGGTACTAATTGCGTTAGCTATTTTCCATACCTGTGATGATGGTAAATTGTCCGCTTCAAGTTTTTTCACTGAAAAAGAAGTGTTATTAAAGCCCGGGGAGCCATTTGCTGCGACATTGCCATCAGGTACTTTGACATAAGTAGTGTGGGCTTTAACAAAGGCTAGGGCATCCTTACTGGTTTCATTTTCATTCCATGTACTGTGTTGAACTACAATAATTTGGTCTTTCGTTAGCGGTTTATTCATTTGCGCCAAGTTGTGAAGTAGTTCTTGAGTAAAATCACTTTGACCGGCTTCTGCAACCCACACACGTCCACCTGATGCGATAGTTTGCGTAATGCGTTGTGCGGTGGCAGCAAGTGCCTGTTTACGTTGCATATGGGCATCGGTCCAATTGTTTTTAAACACTAAATCAAATAGCGAATCTGCTGGCACATATAAACCACCTTGCACACCATAGGTGCCACTAACAGCAAAATAGTTAATATTTTCAAAAGCTTTAGCTTTTATAATAAGATCCAGAGCGGCGATGGTATGTATATCATCCACGTCAGTTTTGAGGTCAAAATTTAGCAATAGTAAGTCTTTAGTTTTATCGAACTGGGGGACATCGTTAGCGGCGTGGCTCAATAGTGAGAATAAAACAGACACTGTAAAGAGGGTAAGTAAGTAAAGCCTTTTCATTTTAAAATTCCTTAAAGAAACGGGTTAGATTTATTGTATTTAAGTCATCATATACATGACTTAACAGCCAACATGGTTTTGAAAGCCTGACTCACCTTTTACTTTATATTGAGTCACTTCAATAACTAAGTTGAGCGGGTAGTCTCAATTTAGTGATATTAATGTATACATTAATAAGTTACCAGTAACATAAACTATGTTCAATAGTTTATTTTCATAAGAGACTTTTCCTGACAGTGCTTATTTAATAGATTATTGTGAGTAAATAATGCTAAAAATATTTGTGATTGAGATAGATGAGTAAAAACAAAGCAAAAAGAACGACATTACAAGACATTGCAGACGTAGTTGGCATGACAAAAATGACCGTCAGTCGCTATATGAAGAATCCCAATTTGGTCAAAGTTTCTTCCCGTATTCAGATTGAGTCAGCGATAAACAAATTAGGCTACATTCCTAATCGAGCCCCAAATATCTTATCGAAGGGGAAGAGCCACGCAATTGGTGTACTTTTTCCATCAATATCTAATCATGTTTTTGATGAAGTATTGCGTGGTATTGAGTCGGTTACTGAGCCCGCGGGTTATCAAATTATGATTGCTCATTACAGCTATTCAAAAGAACTCGAAGAAAAACGTATAGGCTCCTTACTTGGATATCATGTGGACGGCCTTATCTTGTCTGAGAATGTACATACTGCAAATACATTACGGATGATCAGTTCATCTGGTGTTCCGGTGACAGAAATAATGGATACCTGTACTCCCCCGATCCAACAGGCTGTTGGGTTCAATAATATGCAAGCGTCACAAAAAATGACGGAAAAGCTTATTCAAAAAGGATACAAGAATATCGCTTATATTGGCGCGAAAGGGGATGTACGGGATATATTGCGGCAAAGAGGTTATGAAGCAGCCATTGCAGAGCATGCACTTAAGTCTTTGATATTTCGTTCTCCGGATGTATCGTCGATTCGTTTAGGATCAGAAATACTGGATAGCATTCTTAGGGTACGTCCTAAAGTAGATGCGGCAATTTGTACCAATGACGATGTGGCCATGGGAGTGTTATTGAGCTGTAAGAAAAAGGGGATTCTGATCCCTGATGAACTTGCGGTTTCTGGCATGCATGGGCATGAGATGGGGCAGCTATATTCTCCCAAGCTGGCAAGTGTCATTACGCCGAGGTTTAATATTGGTAAAGTCGCTGCAGAGCAACTGCTGTCTCGTATTGATGGTGTGCAAGTTATCGATGAGTGCATCGATCTCGGATTCGAAATTAACGATGGTGAGAGTATTTAAAATATGATTATACAGCATTTCGGCTCTATAGATTATCAAACCTATACTTTTCGATGATATTGAGTAAGTTTTGCTTACCTTTCTGACGATGTAAGCTATGTATTTCCGCTGCTTTTTTTGCATTCCCAGCTCGAATAGCCTCTACAACTGCTTTATGATCAGCTGTCGAATCTGTGGGTTTATTACGTAGTTCAAGTGTAAAGTAGCGAACTCTATGGGCTTGCCCCCAGAACTGAAGAACCGCCTGCTTCAAGCGAACATTTCCGCATAATTCTAATAAACACAGATGAAACTCTTCATCAGCTTCGGCCCACTCTTTCAAATTGTCTTGTTGTAATGCCTTTTCCATCCGCAATGTAGGCAGTTCAAGCTGCTTAAGCTCTTGTTCTGTAATAGTCTTTTTTGCGACCTTTTCAGCTAGTATCTTAGCGGCCTGAGCCTCTAATGCGGTCATGATGTCATAAATTTCGTTCATGTCAGCAGCGGATATAGGCTTAATAAATATACCTCGTCTAGGTCTGATTTCTATCAAACCTTCTTTTTCAAGCTGTACACACGCTTCACGAATGGGTGTTCGACTAATGTTGAGTTTTTCTACCAATACTTTCTCTAGTATTTGATCGCCTGCTCTGAACTCATTTTCCAAAATCAAAGCACGGATAGTCTGATAGGCCTTTTCAGAAAGGGATAATGCACTGGTTTTCATTGGTATATTCATACATGTCTTCTTTTACTAGTTGCAGATGATCGTTTTAAATAGATAGGTGTTTTTCTGGGTGAAAATATTAGGGGGATTATCCTTGCTTTCAATTTTCGTCATCCATTTATTGGCTATTTTCACTAAAGAATATTTGAATATATTTTAACTCATCTGATCCTTATTAAAAACTTAATATAGCTTGTTTTACTATGAGTTTATGAACTCCACATTTCTTAATGTCGGGGACATATAGTACGGAATTATTTAAAAGGGTGGTAATTTTTTATCGATTGTAAGTTGGGTGTTAATTTTTGGCGTTGACATGTTAACTATTTGTGATTAATGTATACATAGATGAATGATAATGTATACACTGTGGTGTGCAGGCTCTTTCGTCTACCGTCACACATAATCTAATTAACAGGAAGAAGAGCAAAAGGCTTAAAATATGAACACACACAATAAGTTTAAAAAGTCAGTGCTGACAAAGAGTATATCGCTGTTGTTGACGTCATCAGTCATCATGCCGACCATTGCACAAGAGTCTCCACCCAATGACGGAACTGAAGTCATTGCCGTTACTGGGATTCGCGGTAGTTTGTTTAACTCGATGAATCTTAAAAGAGATTCAGAAGGAGTAGTTGACGCTATTTCTTCGGAAGATATTGGTAAATTCCCCTCTACGAATTTAGCTGAATCATTACAACGTATTCCTGGTGTATCGATCGACCGAGTAAACGGAGAAGGATCACAGGTTACAGTACGTGGTTTTGGTGCTGACTTTAATCAGGTAACACTGAATGGTCGTACCATGCCCACCGCGAATGTGCCAATAGTCGGTGCAGGTAGTAGTGGCAGTGCTTCAGGTGCTTCAGGACGAGCGTTTGATTTTTCAAATTTATCCTCTGATGGGGTGCAGATACTAGAAGTATTTAAAACCGGCCGTGCAGATATTTCTTCAGGTGGTATTGGGGCAACTGTTAATGTTGTGACACGACGTCCACTGGGAACTGCGGGTCTGCAAGGCTCAATAAGTGCTAAAGCAATACATGATACATCGGTAGATGGAGGAAGCAGTATTACTCCTGAAATTGGTGGTTCTTTTAGTTGGGCAAATGAAGATAATACGTTTGGTATCGGTTTTTTTGGTGGGATATCAAATCGAGATAGTGCTGCAGCTGGAGCTACATCGTCATCGTGGAATGTGATCCCATATTCTGAGTTTTTAGGGCTAACTACCGAAGATACTATTATTACTAATGCACCTGCTTCTTTAGACCAATATGTGACTTTACCAAGAGATAGTCGCTACCAATTTTCAGAATTTGAACGCGAGCGTAGTAATGGTCAGTTAGTGTTACAGTTTGCACCGAGCGAAAATTTGTCAATGACAGCAGATTACACTTTTGCTGTGAATAAAGGAGTGGAAGAAAAAGTAGAATTTTATAATTGGTTCAATCGTCCCTTCACTGAGGTGGTATTTGACGATAGTCCGGTGCCAACTACTATTTTCATAAAAGAAAGAGCAATCAATAAAGGCGGCGGAATGCCTCAGGTTATGCGTGCAACAAAAGATGAGTTAAGTTCTTTTGGTTTCAACGCTGAATACTATTTAAATGATTCAGTTACGTTAACGTTCGATGGTCACTCTTCGAAGGCTGAAGTAACGCCTGACTCTCCAATGGGGTATACAGAAATTAATGTTGGTTTAGATCATAAATACGGTAACTCACCAACAGATTCAGCATTTCAATCGGTTGATTATAGTGGTGCAATTCCCGTGCGTACAGTTGAAACAATATCAGGAGCGACAGTTATTCGTCCTGAAATAGTTGCAAGTCAAGTTGCTAGTTTACGTAAGGTCACACAAATTAACGAAATTGATCAATACGATTTTCGTGCTGATTGGGTGTTAGAGGATGGAGCAAACTTAACGGTTGGTGCTAATTATCGAACCCAGAAGAATGTTGCCGATAGAACTGATTACCAACAAATTTTAGGAAATTGGGGGTCTGAATACCCTGGAGACGTAGAAAATTTAGCTCCTGGTTCGCTTGAAACTTTTTGCCTATCTTGTAAATTTAATGATCACACAATAGGTGGTGGCACGACTTCTGTTGGTGGAGCAACTAACAATGAAGTATATGCTGTTCGAGGAAATGCTGCGGATATTTTTGCTGCACTTTCGCCAGCTTATGAAGCCGGATACTCAAGTGCATCTTCTAGACCTCTTCGCGTTACAAGTAGCGCTTATGATGTTATTGAAGAAGATGTTACATCTATTTTTGTTCAGCTTACAAATGAATTTCAAATTGGCGGCTTAGACGCATATTTGAACGTGGGGCTTAGATATGAACAAACCGATGTTACTGCAACAACTGAATCATCTCCAACATCTGCCATTATTTGGCAAGGCGATAATGATTTTGCTAAGTCTGCGGCTGCATCGAGTTCTGGATTTTCTTCAGATTCATCTTACAGTAACTTGTTACCAAACATTGATCTTGCGATTAACCTAACTGATGAAGTTAAAGTACGAGCGTCATACAGTAAAACACTTGCAAGAGCGACATATAACAATTTATACGCTAGCGACAATGCAAATTCCCCTTCAGGTCCTACGGCTTTAGGAAACGTGGTAACGGGCAGTAAAGGTAATCCAGGGTTAAAACCATTAGAATCAGATAACTATGATGTGTCTGTAGAATGGTACTTCGATGAAACTAGTTATGTTTCAGCAGGCTTGTTTTCTAAGCGTGTAAGTAACTTTGTTGGTCGTGAAACGGTTAATGGTAACTTGTTTGGTTTACGTGATGCTTCGTCTGGCGCACCAGGTACTCGTTCAGGTATGGCACTGGAAATACTTGACAACTTAGGGGTGCTAGCAAACGAAATTAATCTATTTGCTGCAGCTGTATACGTTGACCAATCAGAAAGTATGGCCGAAGCAATGGCGTTGTTTATGGCTAATCAAGATGCTGATGGGAATATAGAGGATGCAGAATATGATCGTCTCGAAGGTAGCTTTGAGATAGTACCAAACAGTGATGATCCCTTATTCAACTTTGCTTTGAATCAACCTATCAACAATAATTCAGCTGAAATTAACGGGCTAGAGCTTCAAGCTCAGCACTTTTTTGGTGAATCAGGATTTGGCATTGTGGGTAGTTATACTGTAGTTAACGGAGATGTTGGATACGATATCTCTGGTGCTCCTAATGTATCTCAATTTGCATTACAAGGCTTGAGTGATACTGCAAACGTTACCTTGATTTACGAAAAGAATGGTTGGTCAAGTCGCTTAGCCTACAACTGGAGAGATGAATTCCTTGCTTCAGCCAATGATGGCAGCGGATTTAACAATCCTGTCTTTGTTGAAGATTATGGTCAGTTAGATTTCAACCTTAGTTATTCGTTTAATGATCAATTAGCAGTATCTTTTGATGCAATTAATTTAAATGAAGAAAGATCGAGATCGTTTTCGCGTTCGAAAACAGATTTACACTTTATTCGCGAAAATGCAGCGCGTTATTACTTAGGCGTAAGATACAAGTTTTAATAAATGATCAGTCAAACCGCTATTATTAGCGGTTTGACTATTTTATTAAAACGATGCATATCATGTTTTTGAGTGCAATAAATATTATTTAAGTATCTTATTTGATGTAATAAAAAGTAAATAGGTGTTAAATGTCGAATTATATAGCACTAGATTGTGTGGCTCACCAAAACCTGAAAGTATGTACTCAATACGATGAGGTATTTGGGGGTAACACCAATCATGCACTCGTTTTTCCTACCGAATTTGAAGTCCTACACAGAGAATATCCGATTTTTTTCCGTCGTAAGGAAACTTCAGGTTATTACGCTATCTGTATTTTAGGATTTGATAAAAATGAAAACCTTTTTCTAGAGAATGGGAATTGGGCTGCACGCTCTATCCCCGCTACGTTTATGCGAGGGCCATTTGCACTGCAACTCACACATAATGAAAATGCGCTCCAGACAGAGGCTGAGCCTATAGTAATGGTTGACCTTGATAACGCACGCATAAATCCAGATGTTGGAGAGTCAATATTTCAAGCTCATGGCGGTTATACTCCATATTTTAAGGAGATACTTCAAGCCATGCGTAAGATCCATGTGGGTAATCAAAGTACAGAATCTTTCTTTGCCATTTTAGATAAATTTAAACTGATAGAGCCTATTGAAATAAAGGTCGATATGGCAGAGAAAGGTACCTATAACATAGCCGATCTGTTCACGATAAGCCGTGAGCGCTTAGCAGAATTATGTTCTGATGAATTGCATGAATTAAATAGTTTGGGATTACTCGAACATTGTTTTTCTGTGGTATCGTCTGCTGGCAACATGTCGCACCTAGTGAATATGAAAATACGTAGCTCTGTATCGTCCAAATCATAGGTAAAGACAATGAACTATGATAATACCCTCCATACAATTAAAGCGTGTCAGTTTAATGAAATAGACTTTAATGCCCTGACTGAATTAGGGCGACCATGTTTAATAAAAGGTGCGATTGCTGACTCTCCTTTAGTACTTAAAGGCAAACACTCATTAAGCTTGGCACAAGAGTATTTAAAAGCTTTTTATACGCAAAAACCTATGTTGGTTTATCAATGCGAAGCTGAGGCAAAAGGTCGATTTTTCTATAACGCACAATTTGATGGAATGAACTTCACAACAAACTTTGCGCAATTAACAGATTTTTTTAACGATATAGAACAGGAACAGCAGACTCATAGTAACAAGGCTTTTTATATCGGCTCAGCCAGACTGAATGACTATTTTCCAGAACTACTGAAGACTAATTTACCCATCGATCATAACAACCTTTCTGGGCATTCAGCCCAAGCTGGAATTTGGCTTGGTAATAAAACTACAGCGGTTACTCACTTTGATACTTCAAATAATATTGCGGCCTGTATGCTTGGTCGGCGCAGATTTACTTTGTTTCCACCGACCCAAAGTGGCAACTTATATCCAGGACCTTTAGAACCAACACCCGGTGGACAAGTATTAAGTATGGTAGATATTTCAGCACCTGACTTTGAACGTTACCCCAAGGCACGCGAGGCTCTTAAACATGCAATCATTGTAGACTTAGAGCCAGGCGACTTGTTAGTTTATCCTGCATTGTGGTGGCATCAAGTTGAAGCATTAGATGACTTTAACGTGATGATCAACTACTGGTGGAATAGCACTCCTGATTATGTTGATGACCCAATGGCTACCTTATTACATGGCATGCTGAGTTTGCGTGATCGGCCACAAAGTGAAAAAGACGCATGGCAGGCATTATTTCAATATTACATTTTTGAAGACAAGCAGCAGGCACGACAACATTTACCTCAGCATACATGGGGAGCCTTACGCGATTTAGATGAATTAGGTTCTCGGGTATTGCGTAATAAAGTGTTGAAAAAGATTAATCGCTAAAGGTTTTGGCAAGTATTTATTGCTTAGCTCATAGGAAGTTTCAAATGAAAAAGGCACAAAAAGTGGTCATCGCGGGTGGCGGTACAGCGGGATGGATAGCAGCAGCGACCCTATCAAGTCAATTGGGTAGTCTAATTGATATCACCCTCATTGAATCTGCCGATATTGGAACCGTTGGCGTGGGCGAAGCAACCATACCGACACATAAAGCCTTTCACCGTCTTATTGGCGTTGACGAGCAAAAATTTTTGCAAAAAACCCAAGCGACCTTCAAATTAGGTATTGAATTTAGTAATTGGGGCAATATAGGTGATAGTTACTTTCATACCTTTGGTCAGATTGGACGTTCTACATGGATGGGCGACTTTCAACACTTGTGGCAACACGCCAAGACACTAGGTTGGGCTGGCGACTTACAAGATTATTGCGTCGAACTTCAAGCGGCTAAAGCAGGCAAATTTGGCATAGACAATAAAACCAACATTAACTATGCCTATCATTTAGATGCAGGTTTATACGCATCTTTTTTATGTGAATTTAGTCAACAGCGGGGCGTTAAGCGAATTGAAGGCACAATTGAGCACGTAACAATGGATAGTAAAAATGACCATATTAGCCACCTTGTCTTAAGTAATGGTACTAGTGTTGCGGGGGATTTATTTATAGATTGTACTGGCTTCAAAGGACTACTCATTAACGGTGCCTTGGGAGTGGGGTTTGAAGACTGGTCACATTGGTTACCTATGGATAGTGCATGGGCTGTGCAAACCCAAGGAATGCAGCCAATCCCACCGTACACAAAATCGATTGCTCACGATGCTAGTTGGCAATGGCGGATCCCTCTGCAAAACAGAGTGGGAAACGGCTTGGTTTTCTGCAGTGCATATAATTCTGAACAAGATGCGCTACAGTTACTCACAGATAACATTGAGGGTAATATGATCACCGAGCCTCGTTTGTTAAAGTTCAAAACAGGTAAACGTAAAAAAGCCTGGTTTAAAAATTGTGTGGCTATGGGCCTTGCTAGTGGCTTTCTCGAGCCTCTTGAATCAACTAGCATTCATCTTAGTCAAATAGCAGCAACAAGATTAGTACAGATGTTTCCTTTTAATGGCATGGATGAAAGCCTCCAAACCCATTACAACAATAGCGTTGATGGTGAGGTAAATAGCATAAGAGACTTCATTATTTTGCATTATAACTTGAACCAACGGCCTGAGCCTTTTTGGCAACATGTTGCAACTATGGCAATTCCGGACTCACTTCGACATAGGATGGAGCTATACACTAAAACCTCAATCGCGTATCAAAATGATGCAGATCTATTTCGTGTGGATTCTTGGAACCAAGTAATGATGGGTCAAGGGGCTAAAGTTGAAGGCTATCATCAAATGGGTCGCTTAGTTGCAAACGATAACTTACGCCAAGCGTTTAACGACTTACACAAGAACATCAAAATATTGGTTGAAGGCATGCCGATGCATGATGACTTTTTGAATCAATATGGCGTTCTTTAGTCCAGTCAAGTATTCAAATTTGATTATCGACGATAGCAAGGCACAAGCCAATGGCGTCATTAAAGCCAGAGTAAACATAACTAATACTGGGCAACATGATGGCGAGGAAGTAGTGCAATTTTCTGTGCACGACAAATTCGCCTCTGTTACCAGTCCGGTTAAGCAGTTAAAAGGCTTTAAGAGTGTTACTTTAAAAACCGAAGAGTCGGCGAAGCTCGAATTTAGTTTTCCGGTAAATATGTTGGCGTTTTACGATGCGCAAATGCAGCTTATTGTCGAACCCTGAGACATAGAATTAATGGTGGGAAGTTCATCAATGGTTATCCGGCAAAGTGTAGTTTTAAAAGTGTCAAGGGATACTTGAGTTATCTATCAAGAACAAAAAGTTTATTTGAGCAAGGTGCAAATATTTTAGTTAGGCACCAGTAAAATCAGAAGGAGCTCTATTTAAATATTTAAAAACTGGTTGGGTTTCTATTTGTGCTAATGGAAAGTACAAATGGCAACCTGAGATTATGGATCAATAGAATAGGAAGCTGATTCCTTAGTGAAGCCGACGAAAAACAAAGAGCGAAGAAATTATTACCATGAAAATTAAATTATTTATTCTAAGTGTGTTGGTTGCTATTGCCAGTTGCCAAAAGATCCTACAAGAAGGCATAGATTCACCTGAGGCAAAAAAACCAATTGCCTCTGCGGCTTTCGTATCTGAATATATGCCTCGCAAGTATTTTGGTGCAGTATTAGAGCCTGAAAGTGGAATTATTCACGGGGCAGGTCAGGACGTAGAAAGTTTCAATCATTATTCTTCATTATTTACTGATGAGCATAAACCACTTATCTACATGACATATGTCAGTATTAGTAAAGGAAGTGCGGAAGTTGAGAAATGGAAAAGTAAATTAAAAAAGGAAATAGATAGCCAAGTTAAACATAATACCGTGTTGCAAATTGGTTTGAGTTTTACTGGTGGTAATGATAAAGGAAAAGGTCTTGCAGAAGATGCTGCCAGTGGTGAATTCGACGAGGCTATTGACCAAGTTATACAATCACTTATTGAGTTAAATCGTCCTGCGTATTTAAGAATAGGGTACGAGTTTGAAGGTAGTTGGAATGGATATACTCCAAATGCTTATGTTGCTACTTTTAAACGCATAGTGAATAAAGCGAGAGATCAAGGACTTAAAAAAATAGCCTATGTTTGGTGCTCTGGTGGCGGTTCTGCAAATTTCATTACCTTCGACGAACTTATGAAATATTATCCTGGAGATGAATATGTTGATTGGTGGGGAGTCGATATATTTTCGCCAGAAGAAATCTCTAATCCTTGGCTTGGTAAATTTTATGCGTTATCTGCAAAACATGGAAAACCGGTGATGATCGGCGAAACAACTCCTCGTCATGTAGGTGTTAACAACGGTAAAAAAAGCTGGGACGCTTGGTACGGGCCATTTTTTAATATGGTAAAGCAACATCCTGAAATAAAAGCTATTAGCTATATTAATTGGGATTGGGACTATTGGGCTAAATTTCTAGATTTCCCTTGGCACAATTGGAAAGATGCTAGATTAGAGAAAAATAATGTTGTTCGCGAAGCGTATATTCAAGAAATGAATGACCCTATTTGGTTACACTCTCAGAACTTTAATGCTATTCCTTTAGATAAATAAACGAATTAACTATGTGTGCTGGCTTTTCAAATTATATTTGTTCTTAAATTTGTTAGCGAAACTAAAGGTAAAAGACTCGAACAAATGGATGAGTTCTAGCATAGTTTTTATTTAGATATCAGGGCTGTTCGTTTTTAATTACATTTCATTTGTATACTTACGCAGTTCTGAAAGCTGGATTAGGTAAAAGCCTCACCCTACTCGATGTGTTTGGGGAATTTCATCCAGATAAAATTAATAATTATCTCATTGCATTAGATATTAACAGCTTTTAAATATGCCTCATTTTATGAGGGCAAACAAGCTTAAGCAGCCGCGATCAAAGTATTCTTTCATTACTACTCCACGATGCTGATTATACAAATAGGTCAAATTTTGATCTTGATGGTTATTGTTAAATAGACTATAACAGTGTTGGTTTTAAGTTAAATTTATAACTTTATATTTACATTTAAAATGTAAGGATAAAAATAATTTAATTTTAGCCTTAACTATAAGTATCTCAATAAAAAAAATAGTCCCTTTTGTTTTTTATTGAGAGACGCTGTTTTTATAAGAGATGTTATAAAAAGAAGAATAAATAGCTGTATTTTATCTAATTAAGTTGTAGTCATAATGAATAAAACTAGTGTGTAATGCGATAAAAATAGCCTTTTATAACCGCTGAATTTACATGACGACTATTGCACCTTGATAAAAACAACTCATTTATTGCTTTAGTATAAGGAATAAAAAATGAAGAAATCGATCATTTGTTACACTGGGCTTGCAACTTTATTGTTGCTATTAGTGGCATGCGGAGATGATAACAGCATGGAAGACTCTGAAGCGGAAACTCCTATAGTCGAAGTGCCTGAAACACCAGAACTTGTAGCAGTAGAAATAGCCAATGGCGGCTTTGAGGAAGACACCGCTGGTGAAACGTCTCCGCTAGGAAATTGGGTATTCAGACCAGACCAAGAGCCAAACGCGGCTTCTACTATTGAAGTAATCGAATCGGAACAAGGGCTAAACAGCTATAAAGGCACAAAAGCTGTTGAGGTTGTTGTTAGTGCATTAGGGGATAATCCTTGGGGTATTGAAATAGCCTATGAAGATATTCTTGTCACTGGTGGTACAAACTATGAGTTTAGTGTTTGGGTCAAAGGTGAAAAGGGTACCAGTGCCGATTTTTGGGTGCAAACCCCCGCGCCTGCATATGGTCAACGCAGTTTAGTAAAGGAAACACTCACTGGTGAGTGGCAAAAAATCACATTGACAGCAAGCACGGCAGAAGCTGATTCTTTAATTAGGTTAGCGATCCATTTTTCGAAAACAGAGAACATCAATAAACCGATTTATATTGACGAATTTTCCGGCTTTGTTTTAGAGGATGTGCCTGCTGAAGAAATACCTGAGGTTCAATATAGCCCGGTTACCGCACAAAGCTTAAAAGCAATCGCTCCTGGCTTTAACTTGGGGGCAGCCGTTCCTGCCGGTGGATTTGATAACAGTATAATAGACAGACCAGAAGTAAAAACTATCATTGAACAGCATTTTAATCAGTTATCTGCTGAAAACATTATGAAGCCTACTTATATGCAACCAGTGCAAGGCGAGTTTTTTTATGATGATGCTGATGAACTTGTTAACTATGCGAAAGATAATGCACTCACTGTACACGGTCATGTGTTTATTTGGCATTCACAAATAGCACCTTGGATGCAAAGCTTCGAAGGTGATAGAGACGATTGGGTGACTATGATGGAAGAGCATATAACACAAGTCGCCACCCACTTTGAAGAGGCAGGTGAAAACGATACCGTTGTTAGTTGGGATGTAGTTAACGAAGCCTTTATGGAAAATGGTAAATACCGTGGTGAAAAAACCACGAATGATAGTGCCGATGAATCTGTATGGTTTGAAAATATAGGCGCTGAATTTTTGCCGTTAGCATTTAAAGCCGCAAGAGCAGCCGATCCCGATGCTGATTTATACTACAACGATTACAACCTTATTTGGAATGCTGATAAATTAGATGCTGTTATAGCGATGGTTAACGATTTTCACGCTCATGGCGTACCTATTGATGGTGTAGGTTTTCAATCTCATATTTCACTCAATAGCCCTGACATTGCAACAATTCAAGCTCAGCTACAAAAAGTGGTTGATATTCGCCCTAAAATCAAAGTAAAAATCACCGAACTAGATGTTCGTATGAACAACGAAGGTGGGACGCCCTTAACTTACCTAAGTAGTGAAAGGGCTGATGAACAAAAGCGGTATTACTACGATGTTGTTAAAACATATCTGGAAACAGTGCCTGTAGATCAGCGCGGTGGTATTACTTTTTGGGGCGTAATTGATGGAGATAGCTGGTTACAAAACTGGCCAGCCCCGACTACCGAATGGCCGCTGTTATTCTTTAATGATTACACGGCAAAGCCAGCATTACAAGGTGTTGCAGATGCGTTAGAAGAGCTAATTGAAGTCGTAGACGCTCCAGTGGCTGAAAATAAATTAACCAATGGTGACTTTGAAGCCGGACTTACGTCATGGCAAACTCGAGGCAGTGCCAATATTACGCTCGCAACAACACAGGCGCATAGTGGCAATAATAGTGCTTTAGTGCAAGGGAGAACAGAAACATGGAACGGAATTCAAAAAGATGTAAAAGGCTTATTCACAGCAGGTGAAATGTATAAAGTCTCTGCCTGGGTCAAGTTATCTGATGACAGTGCTACAGTGTCGCCAGGAATCAAATTAACGCTAGAAATAGCTCACGCTAGCACCGAGTACCTTGAGCTAACGCCTGTGACAACTGTTGCCGCCGGTGACTGGGTACAGCTAACAGGCACTTATACTCATTCGTACACAACCGAAGAAAGCGTAGCCTTACTCTATATTGAATCAAATGAACTCACTGCAGACTTTTATGTAGATGATGTATCGGTAACATTGATAGAAGAGTAATTAAGCTAAATAAAAGTTATTAAACCCAGATTAAATAGTCTGTATTGTTTTATGCAGGCTATTTTTTTGTATAAAAAAGCCTGATATGAGATCAGGCTATTTTTCTTCTAAAGCGAAGTGTTACTTAATCTCTTCGCACATAACTCTCTTGATCTATTTCAGTTAAAAGCGACCGAAATTTACTTAGCTTGATATCTCACGACTACAAATTTAAGCGGTATATCGCCGTCGTTATAAATGCCGTGCATGTCATTAGGGGCTGCAAATAAAATATCTCCAGCTTTAGCTGGTTGGCTTTTTCCATTGAGTGTCCAAGTGCCTGAGCCTTCGATAATCATTAAATATTCTTCATCAGGATGCTGGTGAGCGGGGTGTATTTCGTTATGGGGTTTAATAACGGCAACACCGGTAATAGCGCCCTTAGTGAGTGGCGTATCCCCATAAAAGTAAGTATGAAAATCAGCGCCTTCGTAGTGAGTGATGTGCGCTTCTTTTTGACTCACAATCGCTGATGTTAGTTGCGTGGGGTTATCTGTAGCACTCACGGGTAATGCAAGACTAAATGCAGCAACGGATGTCAGCAATACGTCGTTTACTATATGTTTAACTGTTGAATGATTCATGGTGATTATCCTTGTTATATTTACTGCTTAGTTTTATTCGGTATACCCAGTCGTTATCGGTCGAATTTAGTGGTGTAACGCGGATGCTGGTTTGCTCTGCACGGATATAAAGACTAAATATCAATGAGACGATAAATGCGCTAATGATTAATGACAGCTTTATTGTTTTGTTTTTCATATATGTCTTTTCTGATCAACAAACTAACTGGAGGCATTGATTGTTCAGTCTATTTTAATAAATAATTGTTGTCAAAAGGACTATATCTAAAATTGTGCATTTGAATAGCAAAATTTCGTAAATATTTTTGTTTAAAAGTAATGGTCTGATTGACAATTAGGTGCTAAATTTACTTTTGCAACATAAAAATAGAAAACAGGTACAACATGCACAAAAATAAACTGATTATCGCTATTTTATTTGGAGTGTCGAGTTTTACACTCGGCTGTAATAACTCTACAGAGCAGAATGCTGCAACAACCCCCATTGTTGAAAAAGCTCCAGAGCCATCAACACTCAAGGCTCGATTTAAAGATCACTTTAAAATAGGTACTGCCATTAGTCGTGATCAAATTTTGGGTGTATTGCCTGATGATTTAAATGTGGCAAAGGCGCAATTTAATACATTTACTCCTGAAAACTCAATGAAGTGGGAGCGCATTCATCCACAGCCTGATGTGTATGATTTTGAAGCCCCTGATGCCTTAGTTGAATATGCACAAGAGAATAACCAAGAGTTAGTTGGACATACATTAGTGTGGCATTCACAAACACCAGATTGGGTTTTTGAGGATGAACAAGGCGAGCCGCTTACTCGGGAAGCATTACTTAAACGTATGCAAGACCACATTTTTACAGTCGCAGGGCGCTATAGGGACCGCATTTTTGCCTGGGACGTTGTAAACGAAGCCCTTAACGAAGACGGCACGCTGCGCGAGTCTAAATGGAGCACCATTATAGGTGATGACTTTATAGAATACGCATTTACATATGCCAAGCAGGCTGCGCCTAATGCCAAGCTATATTACAACGATTACAACTTGTATAAGCCAGAAAAAAGAGCTGGCGCATTAGCGCTTATTAAAAACTTGCAAAGCAAAGGCATTCAAATAGATGGTATTGGAATGCAAGCACATTATTCGTTAGATAACCCTGAACTTTCGTTAATGGAAGATTCTATTGTCGCGTACGCTGCAACAGGGATTGATGTGATGATCACAGAACTTGATATTTCGGTATTGCCGTTCCCAGAAAGTGAAGAACAAGGGGCTGATATTTCGTTAGATATTGCCCTGCAAGAGCGTTTTAATCCATACCCTGATGGTTTGCCTTCTGAGGTAAATAAGCAGTTGGGCAAGCGCTACAAAGAGGTGTTTGCAATCCTCAAAAAACATGGCGATAAAATAAGCCGCGTGACATTTTGGGGCGTAAGCGATGCACGCACTTGGCGTAATGATTGGCCAATGCAAGGACGCACAGATTACCCATTATTAATCGACCGAGAGTTAAAACTGAAAAGCTTTGTAAACGATTTATAATCGCAAATAAAATTTCATCTCCCGTAAAGGATCGCTAAATAGCGATCCTTTTTTGGTTTTATAGTGTTGTTAAACAATAATTAATATGTGTTTGCAGAGGGGGTTCTGGGGCTAAAAAGGTAAATGGGAAATGTGGATTATTAGGGCTGTCGGGGCAAAACTGTGGCTCAAGGCAAATACCGTCAAAGGCATTAAAAGTATCTTTTAAATGATGCCCTGTATACACCTGAATAGCAGGGTAATTAGAGAGCACGTTAAGCATTAGTTTATTGTCGGGGCTAGTAAGCTCTGCATGTTGATTTATGGTTTGTAGGTTGAGTGTTTGTTCGCTCACAAAGTTGTGATCAATTTTATCGGCTTTATTGAGTTTGCGCGCACTTGTGTAGTCAAAAGGCGCATTATCAACCGGCGTTACTGAGCCTGTAGGAATGGACTGTGCATCGACAGGCGTATAATGCGCTGCTGCCAGTTTTAACGTATGGCCTTGAGCACAGTTATTAATGCCATTTAAATTAAAATACGGGTGCGATGTAGGCCCCGCAATAGTTTTTTATTACTGGTAATCGTAAATTTAATTTCAAGGTTACTTTGATTTTTGCTATTGGTTGTAAAACGATATAGCACATTAAATGTGGTTTTACCGGGGTAGCCGTTGTAACCATTGGGTAGGGTAATACTTAAACTTAGCGCATCTTTTTAATGGTAATCGAGTTGCCAAAATAAGTCGCTTAATGCTTTGTCACCACCATGGAGTTGGTTGGTGCCTTCGTTTTTATTAAGCGCATAGGCTATATTATCAATGTGTATTTGAGCGTTACTTAATCTGTTTGCATAAGGCCCGGCTACAGAACCCAAGTAAAACGGATCGCTCAAATAGTCATTAATATTAGCGTAGCCAAGTATGATATTGCGCTTTTTATTATCAACATGGGTAACCCAGCTGGTAAGCCGGGCACCGTAGTTAATAATAGAAATAGTGTCGTTTGCCTCATTACTTAGTGTGTATTGAACAATTGAAGTTGTCATGGTTTTCACTTTTTTCTAATTATTCATTCTGGCCTTTTTTATTTCTTCTTTTACGATTGGGTAAAGGTCGTATGTTGGATAAAACTCAGTGCTGTAGGCTTTCCAACCATAACGTTCTATTGATAAGTTTACTTTTGGTAATAGCGCTGCTGGGAAACGTAATGTCACTACTTGCCCTATGCCCATCATTACTTTCCAAGATTCTACCGTTGCGCCCTCTGGCGGGAAGTGTTTGTAAAAGTTAGCGTCGTTGAGTATTTGTTTTATTTCAGGGAGGTTTTTTGATTGGTCGTGCTTTAAAAAAATCGTTAGCATTAATTCATCATTTTGGGTGTCATTTGCCCATGTATTAAAACTAGTACTAGCACTAAAGAGCATAATTAATAGTAAGTATTTCATAATTCACCTTTGTTATTTAACTATGAAAATGCGCCGAGTTTTGGGAGGCTTAGCGCATTAATTGGACAAAATTTGTTATTAAGTGTTGGCTTCTATTAACGCCTGCGCGGTACTCACTACATTTTGGGTGGTAAAGCCAAAGTGCGCTAATAACACGTTACCTGGCGCCGACTCACCAAAGGTGCTCATACCAATCACTTTGCCTTGTAAGCCAACATATTTAAACCAGAAATCTTGGTGTGATGTTTCAATTGCAATGCGGTTTACTACCGAATTTGGTAATACACTTTGCTTGTAATCATCTGATTGCTGATCAAACAAGGTCGTGCTTGGCATTGAAACTACACGTACTGCAACACCTTGAGTTGTGAGCTCTTTTGCGGCTTGTATTGCTAAATCAACCTCAGATCCCGTTGCAATTAAAATAAGCTCAGGCGCTTTACTACTATCGCTAAGTATATAGCCGCCTTTTTCTATGTCGTTAATTTGCTGAGCTGTACGTGGCTGGTGGTTTAGCCCTTGGCGACTAAAAATAAGTGCTGTAGGTTGTTGCTGATTTTGTATTGCGTTTTTCCACGAAACGGCGGTTTCTACCGCATCACATGGGCGCCATGTTACAAGGTTTGGCGTCATACGCAGATTGGCTAGTTGCTCAATAGGTTGGTGAGTTGGACCGTCTTCACCTTGGCCAATCGAGTCATGAGTATACACAAATATATTTTGAATACCCATGAGTGCCGACATTCTTACTGCGTTACGGGCATATTCCATAAACATTAAAAATGTTGCACCGTAATTAATAAAGCCAGAGTGCAGAGATATGCCATTCATAATGCCGCTCATACCAAATTCGCGCACACCATAAAACAGGTAATTACCGCTGGCGTCATCTGCGCTTATGCCTTTAGAGCCAGACCAAAGTGTTAAGTTAGAACCGGCTAAATCGGCAGAGCCACCCAGTAACTCTGGTAAATACGGGGCAAAGGCTTCAATAGTGTTTTGCGATGCTTTACGGGTGGCAATGTTGGCCGCGTCTTTATTGCATTGTGCAATATAGTTATTTGCAATGTCTTCAAAGTTTTCAGGCAGAGTACGTTTAATAACGCGGCGCTCAAATTCTTTGGCAAGCTCAGGGTAGCGGCTGGCGTAATCGCTAAACAGTTGCTGCCATTGCTGTTGTTTTTCATCACCGCTTTTTTTTGCGTCCCAATGGGCGTAAATATCATCGCTGATACTAAATGCTTCACGTGGTAGATTTAAAAATTTGCGCGCAGCCGCTATTTCATCATTACCCAGTGGCGAGCCATGGCAATCGTGCGAGCCTGATTTATTTGGTGAGCCATAACCAATCACAGTTTTACAACAAAGTAGGGTGGGTTTATCGCTTACTTGTTTAGCTTGTGAAATGGCGTTAGCTATTTGCTCAGGGTCGTGTCCGTCAATATCTGTTATTACATGCCAGCCATAAGCATCAAAGCGTTTCGCTGTATCGTCGGTAAACCAGCCTTCTACGTGACCGTCGATGGATATGCCATTATCATCCCAAAAGGCAATAAGTTTACCTAGGCCTAATGTGCCTGCAAGCGAACATGCTTCGTGCGATATGCCTTCCATTAAACAGCCATCGCCCATAAAACAGTAAGTGTAATGATCTACTATATCAAAACTCTCTTTGTTAAATTGTGCGGCGAGGGCTTTTTCGGCAATAGCCATGCCCACTGCATTTGATACACCTGCGCCAAGCGGGCCTGTTGTTGTTTCAACACCTGGGGTATAACCGTATTCAGGGTGACCTGGGGTTTTTGAATGCATTTGCCTAAATTGTTTAAGCTCGCTTAGTGGTAGTTCGTACCCACTTAAATGCAATAAAGAATAAATAAGCATAGATCCGTGACCGTTACTGAGTACAAAGCGGTCTCGGTTTGGCCAATTTGGATCGTTTGGATTGTGGTTTAAAAAGTCGTTCCACAGTACTTCGGCTATATCGGCCATACCCATCGGTGCGCCCGGATGCCCTGAGTTTGCTTGCTGGACCGCATCCATGCTGAGTGCGCGAATGGCATTTGCAAAGGGGGCACGAGAAGAAAGCTGAGTCATATATTACCTTAAATATCATTAAAAAAGCCTGCGCGTAATTGGGCAGGCTTATAGGGATTTAGTTTAGTAAGTCTTCAACCAACTTAGCTAAAATACGCTGGTCTTTAGCAAAGTTACGAATACCTTCACCGAGCTTTTCACTGGCCATAGCATCTTCGTTGTGCTGCCATAAAAACTGCTGATGGGTAAGCTCGGTTATTTCACTTCGCGGTGCTTTTGTAATGTTTGCAGCGTCAAGCTTAGTAACCAGTTCACCTTCTTGGCTTTGTAAACTATTTAACAGTGCTGGCGATATAGTCAGTAAATCGCAGCCAGCAAGTTCGATTATTTCTTCAATGTTTCTAAAGCTTGCGCCCATTACCACGGTTTTATAATCGTATTTTTTGTAGTACTGATAAATACCCGTAACCGATTGCACACCGGGATCTTCGTTTGGGGTGTAGTTTTTGTTTTCATGGGCTTTATACCAATCAAGAATACGACCAACAAACGGTGATATAAGCGTTACATTTGCTTGTGCACAGGCGATTGCCTGAGCCATAGAAAAAAGCAGCGTTAAGTTACACTTAATACCTTCTTTTTCTAGTTCCTCAGCGGCTTTAATACCTTCCCATGTTGAAGCAAGCTTAATAAGAACGCGGTCTTTTGAAATACCGGCATGCTCGTAAAGCGAAATGAGTTTACGCCCTTTGGCTATACTAGCTTGGGTATCAAAGGATAAACGCGCATCTACTTCACTTGATATACGCCCTGGTATCACTTTTAATATTTCACAACCGAAATTAACAATTAGTTGGTCGCAAATTGCGTCAACGTCATTGCCAGCTTTTTTAATTGCATCATCAATTAAATGTTTATACTGAGGTAATTTTGCAGCTTGTAAAATTAATGATGGGTTAGTTGTGGCGTCAACTGGTTGTAAGGCTTTGATTGACTCTACATCACCACTGTCGGCAACGACTGTGGTTACTTTTTTGAGTTGTTCTAACAAATTCATAATGATGTACGCCTTGGCTTTAAAGCCAAGGCGATGTCCTTAAACGTAGCGGTTAACAATATTCTCAAGTAGTTCCTGACGACCAGAAACTTGCTTAGGATCGATATTTTTTTCGTGTACTAGCGCGGCAAGGCTATCTAGTGACTGTTCGCCTTTAAGAATGCTTTGACCTAGGTCGTCTTTCCAACCTGCGTAGCGTTTTTCAACAAAATCAATGAGTTCGCCACCTTCAAGCATAGCTGCTGCATTGAGTAATGCTTTAGCCATCGTATCCATACCGCCAATGTGACCAATAAATAAGTCATCGCGTTCACATGATTGACGACGTAGCTTAGTATCAAAGTTAAAGCCACCGGTCGTTAAACCACCTATTTTTAAAATTTCGTACATAACGAGCGTACATTCTGCTACATCATTAGGGAATTGGTCTGTATCCCAACCGTTTTGCATGTCGCCACGGTTAGCATCAATGCTACCCATAATGCCTTCGGCACATGCAACTGCAATTTCGTGGTGGAAACTATGACCTGCGAGTGTTGCATGGTTCGCTTCAATGTTTACTTTAATTTCGTCTTGTAATCCGTGCTTATATAAAAATCCTGCAACTGTTGCAGTATCGTAATCGTACTGATGCTTAGTTGGTTCTTGTGGTTTTGGTTCAATTAGTAATGTGCCTTTAAAACCAATTTTTTTCTTGTGCTCAACAACCATTTTTAAGAAGCGTGCGTACTGTTCGCTTTCTTGTGCAAGATCTGTATTTAGTAGCGTATCGTAACCTTCACGCCCCCCCCAAAGTACATAGTTTTCACCGCCTAAACGATGGGTAACTTCCATAGCATGTTTCACCTGCGCTGCTGCGTATGCATAAGTGTCTGGGTTTGGGTTAGTTGCTCCACCAGCACAAAAACGCTTGTTTGAGAATAAGTTAGCAGTACCCCAAAGTAGTTTTACACCGGTACGTTGCATTTCTTTTTCAATAATGTTTGCTATGTGCGTTACGTTATCGTGGCTTTCTTGCAATGTTGCACCTTCAGGGGCAATATCAACATCATGAAAACAAAAGTAAGGTACGCCTAGTTTTTCATAAAATTCAAAGGCTACTTTTACTTTTTGTTCTGCAAGTTCAAGTTGATTGCCCACAGGTTGGATCCAAGGACGATCGAACGTACCTTCACCAAAAATATCAAATCCCGTAGAACAAAAGTTATGCCAGTAACAGGCTGCAAAACGTAAATGTTCTTTCATTGTTTTGCCAAGAACGACTTTGTTTTCGTCGTAATAACGAAATGCAAATGGGTTTTTAGAGTTTTCACCCTCAAATTTTATTTTTTCAACGTTAGTAAAAAATTGCTCGCTCATAATGTGCTCCATTAATCTTAAATTATTGTATTAAAAATATGCTTTTACACTTTGATAAAGTGCTTTGTATGTTTTGTATTGCTGTGTGTAAAAATCTTGCATAACTGTATCTGGCTCGATGGTTTTCGTTACTTTTCCATTCACACATACTTGTTGTGCAGGGATTTGTTCTACCCCTATTCGAGCAAGTCTCGCAGCGCCAAATGCTGGGCCAACTTCTGAGCTTTCTCGGTAAATTAGCGGACGGTTTAGTACGCTTGCGATGATTTTTCCCCATAGAGGGCTCTTCGCACCACCTCCGATGACAGTGACATCATCAATTTGTGCGCCAGCATCAAGCAGTACTTGCTGGCCATCGGCAAAGGCAAAAGCGACGCCTTCTAAAACTGCACGGCCAAGGACGGCGGCATCGGTATCACTGTCTAAACCAAAAAACACGCCTTTAGCTTCAGGGTTATTATGGGGGGTACGCTCGCCTGCTAAATATGGTAAAAATATCACTGAACTTGGTTTGCTAAAGTCACATTTGCTAACTTGTTCAAGCAGTGCGCTTTCGCTTTCAAAATTGGTTAATTTAGTTACCCAGGTTAAACAGCTTGCTGCGCTTAACACCACTGACATTTGGTGCCAAGTGTTTGCAATGCAATGGCAAAAAGTATGTACTGCGCCCTCTGGGTTAGGCAGATATTTTTCGTTGGCGACAAAGTAAACGCCCGAAGTACCTAATGATAGAAATGCTTTATTTGGCGTAATAACACCTACACCCGCCGCACCCGCAGCATTATCGCCACCACCGGCAATCACAGGCACTTGTTGCATGCCCCATTTAGCCGCAACGTCAGCTGTTAACGTGCCGGTAATTTCTGTGCCTTCAAAAAGAGTAGGCATGTGTTGTTCGGTTAAGTCGGTTGCAGTAAGCATTTTTTCTGACCATGCTCTTTTTTCAACATCTAGCCACAGTGTTCCTGCAGAGTCAGACATATCTGATGCAAAATCGCCAGTCATTAAAAAGCGTAGATAGTCTTTTGGCAGTAATACTTTAGCGACTTTTGCAAAGTTTTCAGGCTCATACTCTTTTAACCACACCAATTTAGGCGCAGTAAAACCTGGCATTGCAATGTTGCCAGTAATGCTTCGAGAGTTGGGTTCGCGTTTTTCAAGTTCTAAGCATTGTGATGCACTGCGTCCGTCGTTCCATAGAATGGCAGGGCGGATAACTTTATTGTCTTTATCAAGTAACGTAGCGCCATGCATTTGACCAGAAAGCCCAATCGCTTTTACGGATTGTAGTAGTGCAGAGTGAGTATTTTTGAGCTCCTCAATAGCGGTGCATGTAGCAAGCCACCAATCCGCAGGATTTTGCTCAGAAAATAGTGGTGCAGGGCGTGAAACGCTCAAAGATCCGCTCGCTTGAGCAAGTAAACGGTCTTGCTCGTCTAAAATAATTACTTTTACACCCGAAGTGCCTAAATCGATACCAAGGAACATAAATTGTTATACTCAAATGTTGTTGTATTGTTAGCGCTAACATTAATGATTTGGTATTGTTAAGTCAAGCTGGTTTTTTAAACTGGCGATAACAATTTATTTTCAATGGTTGTGTGATTATTAAGGTTAACTTAAATTTCTTTTTAAGATCATAAGGAAACAGTATGAAAAAAATAAACTGGGGTATTATTGGCTGCGGTCGAATTGCTTCACAATTTTGTGAAGACTTAGCACATACCAACAGCGGAGTTGCGTATGCCGTTGCCGCAAGAAGTGGGAATGATGCAAATGCATTTGCTAGTAAGTATGGGGCAACACATGCTTATGAAGGATATCAGACGTTATTTGACGATAAAGATGTTGATGTAGTTTACATTGCGACACCACATAACTTTCATTTCGAAAATGCCAGTGATGCCATTAAGGCAGGCAAACATGTATTGTGCGAGAAGCCCATTACGGTTTCGGTTGATGAGTGTAAGCAGCTGTCTATATTGGCTAAAAAGCACGACGTATTTTTAATGGAAGCCATGTGGACGTACTTTTTACCTGCAATGCAAAAAGCAAAACTATGGGTAGAGCAAGGGAGGATTGGCACGATTAAGCATGTAAAAGCTGACTTTGGTTACCCTGTCCCTTTTAATCCCGACGGGCGTGAATATAATCCTGAATTAGCTGGCGGGTGCTTACTTGATATGGGAATTTACCCGCTCGCGATTGCCAATTACTTTTTAAATAGCGACCTTGAAAATTTGCACGTAAGAGCGAATATTCGATACAAAGGCGTGGAAGATGATGTACTTATTACCGCCAATTGTGGTGATGTAATGGTGAGCTTAGCAACGTCATTTCAATGCCGGTTAGGAAATAGCGCGTATATTATTGGCGATAAAGGCTATATAAAAATACCCGATGCGTTTAGAGCTTACGAGTGCTCATTGTATGAGCTTGATGATTTAATTGAGCATTTTGAAGATGGCAGGCAGTCCCAAGGTTATAGCTTTGAAGCCCAAGAAGTTGGGCGCTTACTGAGTGAAAATAAACGAGAGAGTGATATTATGAGTCACTCTCAAAGTTTACTTTTACAATCGCAAATGGAACGCATTAAAGCGTTGTTCTAAATAAGTCATTAGACTGAACTGGCGGTGATTTATTCGCCGCTAGGTTCGTCATAATTGAAAAATGAAAAGTGTGCTTCTTTATTTTGCCCCGATAAATCTTGGCATGCCATTCCTACAAATGCCCCTGTAAAGCAGGGGCGATACCCTTGCGGTGATTGCTGTACGTAATCGTCAGATAAAATACTGCCATCGAGCGTAGGGCCAAATTTTATCCAGCAATTTTCCTCAATGGCATAGTAAAACTGCAGTTGCGCCCCATTAAAATCAGCTTTTAAATATATAGGTCCATCAGTGTTTAGTTTAAGCGGCGCAATCGGTGTGCTTGTTTGATATTTATCGCAGCTTATTATATTTAAATAACGCGGTGAGGTTTCATCGCCCACATCGCCGCCACAGATATGCAAATAGTAGTAATGTGCGGTGTTGTAATAACACGCCAACCCCGCCATTTGCTGAAAACTTGTCGGCATAAAATCAACATGCGTTGTGCTAATTGTATGATGAGCCTGCACACGTCGAGCAATAAAACTTTGCTGGTGTAATGAGCTTAGAGATTCTTTTCCCACTAGAGTGAGCGATGATTTTTGGGCATTTTTATATACCCAACTCTTGCACATGGGTATGCGCAATGATTGAAAATCAACAGTAAGCTCATTTTTGCTAAAATCAATATGTCTACTAGGTTGAGGCTGTGGATTTAGTGTTAAGCCTTCAACAGGTACCTGCAACCTAGGGGCTTTGTTTGCGTGTTTTGCGGTGGGCCAACCATCGTCATTCCAAATTATTTGCTCAATCCCTGTTTCACGACCTGTAATACAGCGACCGCGCTCAGACAGCGGTCTTGAGGTTAAAAATACCGTGTACCAATCACCGTTCTGTGTTTGAAAAAAGTCGCCATGGCCACATTTTTGTAGCGGATTACTAGGCTCATTAACTGCTGTGATAACTGGGTTATGCGGATGTACGTCGTATGGGCCAAATACGTTTTTAGAACGCGCCACGCTAATACAGTGCTCGTACCCGGTGCCGCCTTCAGCAGTGATCAAATAGTAGTAATCATCGCGTTTTAAAATGTGCGGACCTTCGGTACAGCCAAGCTCTGTGCCGGCAAAAATGAGCTTAACGTCGCCAACTAATTTATTCGTTTCTAAACAAAGCTCTTGCATAACTATACCACCAAAAAATGCGTTGCTGCGGTGATCAACCAGCATGTTTAATAAATAGCTTTTGCCGTCATCATCATGAAAAATAGATGGATCAAAACCACTTGAGTTTAAGTGAGTAGCCTGAGACCATTTGCCGGTTATATCGTCGGTTGATACAAAGTAATTAGGGGTGTCTTTCCACGGACCATCAAAACTTTTTACATTGGTATACACTAAATAAAATCGGCCATTAGTATAGCTAAGTTGTGGTGCCCACACGCCGCATGAGTCGGGTACTCCGCGCATGTCGAGTTGCTCAATCGAATTAAGCGCTTGGCCTATAATTCGCCAATTTACTAAATCGGTAGAGTGATGAATTTGCACACCACCAAACCATTCAAATGTTGAGGTAGCAATGTAATAGTCGTCATTAACTCTGACAATGTTGGGATCTGGGTTAAAGCCTCTTAGTATTGGGTTTTGCAACATGCTCATGGTATCGACCTTTTAAGTTTTTATTTATTAAGTCTCAATAGTATTATTTTATTGTTAGCGCTAACATTTTCGGTGTAGTATTGGACTTTGTCAATAAGTAATCATTTCAAGAATGCTGTAAACAGGTTCAAGCTTTGCAATTAGGTATAATGGAAAATTAAGAAAGTTAAATATAACAATCAAATGATTGTGAATAGGTAATAGTAAACATGGCTGATCATAAAAGAGCAAGAATTCAAGATGTAGCCGAGCAGGCTGGTGTATCAATGATGACAGTTTCGCGCGTGCTCAATCAAGACAAAAAAGTAAGCGTTAAAACCCGCGAAAAAGTAATGGCTGTTGTTGAGCAATTAAATTATCGGCCAAATGTGTCAGCAAGACGACTTGCAAGTACTAAATCTTTCTTTTTAGGGCTTTTATACGACAACCCAAGTGATACTTATATTAGCCAATTTTTGTTAGCAGCATTAAAAAAATGCCGAACTTTAGGTTATCACCTTGTGGTTGACGAAGCCCATGCTGAGATTAATAAAACCATTGAGTCGGTCAAGCAACTTATTGATGTAACTCAAGTTGATGGCATGATTTTACTGCCACCTATGTGCGATAATGAAGCGGTTTTAGATGTACTCACAAAAGCAAAGGTTCCGTTTATAAGAATAACCCCGGATACTAAATTAAATCGTTCTCCTTATATATGCATGGATGATTATCAAGCTGCATTTGATGTGACAGAACACTTAATAAATCAAGGACATAGCAAAATAGCACACATTATTGGCGACGCTAAACAAGGTGTGAGCCGTTTACGTTATCAAGGTTATTTAGATGCGCTGCGCTCTAACCAAATAATTACGCCACCAGAATATATAGAACAGGGCAGTTTTACCTATCAATCGGGTATGGAAGCAGCGGTGAAGTTACTTTCACTAGACGATAAGCCTACCGCTATTTTTGCAGCGAATGATGATATGGCAGCAGCTGTTATTTCAATTGCACAAAAGCAAGGTATTAATATTCCTGATGAACTTTCGGTCGTTGGTTTTGATGATACACAACTTGCAACCGTTGTATGGCCAAATATCTCTACAGTAAAACAGCCCATTAACGAAATGGCTGAGCTGTCTATTACTCTGCTCGCATCTGGGCAGTATAACGACTTAAGTAATGTAAAAAGCTTAGATTTAAGACATATTTTAGATTTTGAACTAATAGAAAGAGAATCCAGCTCAATAAACAACAATTGAAAGAGAAATATGTGCAAAGTTTTGAGCTGCAAAATCTATATAAAATAACAACAACACACAATATGGATACTTATAAACGACAAAGACAATGTGCTGTTATTAGTGTGTTTTTTTGTCGTAACCATTAGTAGCGCGAAATCAGCGAAGACGAGTTACCTCAGGAGCAAACTTACCTAGATGATTTGTACCATCGTGGCTCAGAACATGCCCACTATGACTACAAAGATGCCCGCAATCGATTTAAAGCGCTTTAGCTTTTTATAAGGTAGGCCTTGCATATTTGAAAACCACAGAGCGGTTTTGGTTTTTACGGCAAAATCCGCCGTAAAAACAACGGAATTTAAAAAAATTGTCAATGAATATGTTTACTATTGTGGATTTGTGGTAAATATATATGTATACAAATTGGTGGTCGAAGTATACATTTAAGTTGACTTTGGTGGGTGGCTGGTATATAAATATGTTGACTGAAATATCGTCATCGTAAACATAAAGGTCGACAATGAGTATAGAGAAGATAGTTGCTAAGCAATATCGAGATAAAGTTAACCAAGCTGTAAAACAGTTTGGTGACTTCTCTATACATCCACAAGAAGGATGGCTAAGAACCGTTAGAACGGCACTAGGCATGTCAGGTACTCAATTGGCAAAGCGGCTTGGTGTTACCAAGGCTAGAGTGTCAAAAGCAGAACATGACGAACCTTTAGGTAGTGTAACATTGAAGACAATGCAAAGCATGGCAGAGGCTATGGATTGTAAGTTTGTATATGCGGTCGTGCCAAATGAAGATGTAGAGGCAATCATCCAGCAACGGGCAAAGAGGAAAGCTCGGTTGCAGGTAAAAGCAGCCTCTACACATATGGCGCTGGAAGCACAGTCACTGAACAAAGAACAACTTGAATTCGAGATTGAACGAATTGCAGCACAAATCATTGATAAGATGCCGTCAGATTTTTGGAATGATGAATGAGCGATGATCATTCCAAATTTGGGGAATACCCAGAAGGCGCGACGCCTCTAGATCCAGATGAGCTTGCAGGCCTTCGTTTTAAGCATGTTTCGACCAGAGGTGAGCTTGACCAACTGGAACAAGCCGGTATCACAGACGGTATCAAATGGTTGGCCAAGCAGAAAAAGCCTGATGTATTATCGGAAGCTTTTGTTTGTGAACTACACAGAAAGTTATTTGATAGCGTTTGGTTTTGGGCGGGTACGTTCCGCCGTGTTGAAAAAAATATTGGTGTTGACCCGATTCAGGTGGCCGTTCAGTTAAGACAATTATTGGATGATGCAAAATATTGGATCGAACATGGATCCTATGAGCCCAAAGAACTGGCCGCAAGGTTTCATCATAAATTGGTCTATATCCATCCGTTCCCTAATGGTAACGGTCGTCATGCCCGAATCATGGCTGATGCGATATTAACTAAACTATTAAATGAGCCTGCCATTGATTGGGCGGGTAATTACAGGCTGGAAGCCATGAATGAACGCCGCAATGAATATATTGCAGCGCTTCGAGCCGCCGATGGGCATGAGTTCAGTCCATTACTTAAGTTTGTCGGCGCTTGAAAAAATGCTGGATCTTGATAAATAACTATCAACCTCCAGATCACAAGCCACCTTCTAGCAAGATATTGAGGGGGGAATAACGTGTGTAAATTTAGGTGTATATAAGGGTTTTTTGGGTATGAGTGGTAGCAATTTTATCAATGAAATCAATAAGCGAAGAACTTTCGCTATCATCTCGCACCCGGATGCGGGTAAAACCACTATCACTGAAAAAGTGCTTTTGTTTGGAAATGCTTTGCAAAAAGCAGGGACCGTCAAAGGCAAAAAATCCGGTCAGCACGCTAAGTCTGATTGGATGGAAATGGAAAAAGAGCGGGGTATCTCCGTTACTACTTCAGTGATGCAATTTCCGTATAAAGAGCATTTGGTAAATTTGTTGGATACGCCTGGGCACGAAGACTTCTCAGAAGATACTTACCGAACTCTGACGGCTGTAGATTCTTGCTTGATGGTTATAGATGCAGCCAAAGGTGTTGAAGCAAGAACTATCAAACTTATGGAGGTAACGCGTTTACGTGATACCCCAATCATTACGTTTGTAAATAAGTTGGATAGGGATACACGCGATCCTATCGACCTGTTAGACGAAATCGAAGATGTAATGAAAATTAAATGCGCACCTATTACTTGGCCAATAGGCATGGGCAAAGAATTCAAAGGTGTCTACCACTTGCTTAGAGATGAAACCATTCTTTACCAAACGGGAATGGGTCACACTATCCAAGAAGAACGGATTATCAAAGGTATTGATAATCCCTTGTTAGACGAAGCCATTGGTAGTTATGCAGAAGAACTACGTGAAATGTTGGATTTAGTAAAAGGCGCTTCACATGAATTTGATATGCAAGAGTTTTTAGATGGCGAACTGACACCGGTTTATTTTGGTACAGCTCTAGGTAATTTTGGTGTTGATCATATGTTGGATGGGTTGGTTGAATGGGCGCCAAAACCCCAGGGCAGGGAGTCTAATAATGGACTTGTACCCTCTGAGCAAAATAAATTCAGTGGTTTTGTGTTTAAAATTCAAGCCAATATGGATCCTAAACATCGAGATCGTATTGCATTTTGCCGAATCGTGTCTGGTAAATACGAAAAAGGCATGAAAATGCACCAAACCCGGATCGGCAAAGATGTACGTATATCTGATGCGCTTACATTCTTGGCCGGTGATCGCGCATTGCTAGAAGAAGCCTACGCTGGTGATATTATCGGGTTACATAATCACGGTTCGATTCAAATTGGTGATACTTTTACTTGGGGTGAAAAATTTCGGTTTGCGGGTATTCCTAATTTCGCACCAGAGTTATTTAAACGCATTCGCTTAAAAGATCCATTGAAGCAGAAACAGCTACAAAAGGGCCTAATTCAATTATCCGAAGAGGGCGCTGTTCAGGTCTTTAGACCATTAGTGAACAATGATCTAATTGTAGGTGCTGTTGGGGTTTTGCAATTTGATGTGGTCGTGGCGCGTTTAAAAGCCGAATATAATGTAGACGCATTATATGAGCATGTAAATGTCAGTACAGCCCGTTGGGTTTACAGTAAAGATGCTAAAAAGCTGGATGAATTTAGGCGTAAAGCAGAAATCAATTTAGCCCTAGATGGTGGCGACAACCTGACATATATCGCTCCTACTATGGTGAATTTGAATTTGTCTCGCGAACGCTATCCTGAAATCGAATTTCATACTACTCGTGAACACTAATACTTATAAATTACTAAGAAATTAAGTTTAAATTATGAATTTACATACTGTCTTGTTAGACCGTTTTAAAGCCGCTTTAGTCGCCATAGGTGCTCCCGAAAACGCCCCTGCGCCTCTGGCAAAAAGCACGCGCCCAGAGTTCGGTGAATACCAATTCAATGGCGCTATGGCGTTGGCAAAGTTATTAAAACAGAAGCCTAGAGATATCGCAGCAAAAATTGTGGATGCCGTTGAGTTAGATGATATCGCTGAAAAATTGGAAATTGCCGGTCCGGGTTTTATCAATATTCATTTGAACCCGCAATGGTTAGCAACACAATTACAAACTGCGTTTAGCGATGAGCGTTTAGGGGTTGAAAAGCAAGAAGCGAAAACCGTAGTGGTTGACTATTCTTCTCCTAATCTCGCCAAAGAAATGCATGTCGGCCATCTTCGCAGCACAATCATAGGTGATGCTGTTGTAAAAGCCCTCGAATTTATGGGGCATAACGTTATTCGTCAGAATCATATGGGGGACTGGGGTACACAGTTTGGCATGTTGTTAGCCCATTTGAGTGATAAAATTGCCGCTAACCAAGTAGCGGAAACCGCTTTATCTGACTTAGAAGATTTCTATCGTGAAGCTAAAGTTAGATTTGACGAAGAGCAAGGCTTTGCCGATCGCGCTAGACAATACGTAGTGAAACTGCAAGGTGGCGACGCTCACTGTTTGTCGTTGTGGCAAGATTTTATCGATATCTCAATTAAGCATAGCGAAGAAGTGTACAACAAGTTGAATGTTTCCCTTACTCGCAAAGATATTATGGGTGAGAGCGCTTATAACGATGATTTAAAGCCTACCGTTGACGAACTAAAACAAAAAGGCATCGCTGTAGAAGACCAAGGTGCGTTAGTTGTATTCATTCAAGAATTAGCCAATAAAGAAGGCGAGCCGGCAGTATACATAATCCAAAAGTCTGGTGGTGGGTATTTGTATTCAACTACCGATCAGGCTGCAATTCGCTACCGCTGTCAAAAGCTCCATGCAGATAGAACCTTAATCTTTACTGATGCACGTCAAGCTTTACATTTTAAACAGACTGAAATTGTGGCACGAAAAGCAGGCTTTATTTCGGCACAACAAACCTATGAACATTGTCCATTTGGCATGATGTTAGGCCAAGACGGTAAACCGTTTAAAACGCGCAGTGGCAGTACCGTAAAACTAGCTGATTTGCTAGATGAAGCTGTAGAGCGTGCTGAGAAATTGATGGCGGCCAGAAAATCTGATTTCAGTGAGCAAGAACGTCAACAAATTGCTGAAAAAATTGGTATTAGCGCAGTTAAATACGCAGACTTGAGTAAAAATAGAACCACTGATTATATTTTTAATTGGGACTCAATGTTAAGTTTCGAAGGCAACACTGCGCCCTACATTCAATATGCTTACACCCGAGCCAATAAAATATTTAAAGATGGAGCCGGCGACACCAGCAATTTTGTGGCTAATTTTGATTTACAAAGTCCACAAGAGCGCACTCTAGCTGTTAAATTATTGCAATATGTTGAAGCGCTGAACTTGCTTACTAGTGAAGCAACGCCACACGTTTTATGTAGCTACTTGTACGATTTGGCCAGCAACTTTATGACTTTCTACGAAGCTTGCCCGATATTTAAAGATGGGGTAACTGAAGAGCAAAAAAATAGTCGCATTGCGCTCTCTGCTTTAACGGCAAAAACCATTAAGTCTGGTCTGGATTTGCTGGGTATTAGTACATTAGAGAAGATGTAGCTAAAAGTTATATCCGGTTGCTAAAACTGCGGTATACATTCAGCTTCTAGCTTAAAATACAGGAATTGTTTTAAGATTAGCTAAAGGCAGTGTGATTAATACTGCCTTTATGCTGTTTGCTATCTGTCCAAACGCCGCTAAATCCGGTAGAATCCACGCCCTAATTTAAAATACTCATATAAGATTTATGTTTGAAATCAATCCTATACAAAATTTGCTAGCAGACGTTAGAGAACGTAATGCTTTGCTTCGGGGGTATCTTTGACTTCGATCTTAAGAAAGAACGCTTAGAAGAAGTTAGCCGCGAACTAGAAAGTCCTGATGTTTGGAATGAACCTGCGCGTGCGCAAGCATTAGGTAAAGAGAAAGTTGCTTTAGAACAAGTTGTTGAAACTATTGAAAAACTTGATCAAGGAACGGAAGATGTGGAAGGCTTACTTGAATTAGCTGTTGAAGCAGAAGATCAGGAAACCTTCGATGAAGCTCAAGCTGAACTAGATCAGCTTGTTGAGAAACTTGAATTACTAGAGTTTCGCCGCATGTTCTCAGGACCGAACGATAGCAATGATTGTTATCTTGATATTCAATCGGGATCTGGTGGGACCGAAGCCCAAGATTGGGCCAATATGATTCTGCGCATGTATTTGCGTTGGGGAGAAGCCCACGGTTTTAAACCAGAGTTAATTGAAGTCTCCGATGGCGATGTGGCAGGCATCAAAAGTGCCACTATTCGATTCGCTGGTGAATATGCATTTGGTTGGTTACGCACTGAAACAGGTGTACACCGCTTAGTAAGAAAATCGCCATTTGACTCGGGTAACCGTCGACATACGTCGTTTGCATCCGCGTTTGTTTATCCTGAAATCAATGATGATATAGAAATTGATATCAACCCTGCTGATTTGCGGATAGATACTTATCGTGCATCAGGTGCGGGGGGACAACACGTTAACCGTACAGATTCAGCGGTGCGAATTACTCATTTACCCACTAATATAGTGGTGCAATGTCAGAATGACCGTTCACAACATAAAAATAAAGATCAGGCGTTTAAACAACTGAAGGCGAAACTTCACGAATACGAAATGCAAAAACAGAATGATGAGAAGCAAGCCATGGAAGACAGTAAGTCAGATATTGGTTGGGGTAGTCAAATTCGTTCTTATGTTTTAGATGATTCGCGAATTAAAGATTTACGTACAGGTGTTGAAACCAGAAATACCCAAGCCGTGTTAGACGGTGACTTAGATAAATTTATTCAGGCCAGCTTAAAGTCTGGTCTTTAACAAACATAGTCTTTTTAAAGATATAAACACTTTCAGGAAAGTCGATGACTGACATTCAGCAAGATGAAAACAAATTGATTGCGGAACGCCGCAGTAAACTAGAACAAATTCGGAGCGAATGCAGCTCTAATGGTTTTCCAAATTCATTTAGACGTGAATTTTATAGCCAAGATTTACAGAACGAGTTTGGAGAGCACGAAAAAGAAGCCCTTGCTGACTTGGGTAAAGTGGTTAGTATCGCTGGACGTATACTCGCCAAACGTGGTCCATTTTTATTATTACAAGACATGAAAGGGCGTATTCAATCTTACGCTGCCAAAGATACCCAAAAAGATATTAAAGCCCGATACGGTAGCTTGGATATTGGTGACATTATTGGTGTAAAAGGCGTCTTACATAAATCTGGTAAAGGCGACTTGTATGTCAATATGGATGAATATCAGTTGCTCACAAAGTCATTGCGTCCATTGCCTGAAAAGTTCCACGGCTTGGCTGATCAAGAAACCAAATATCGTCAGCGTTATGTTGATCTGATCACTAATACGCAAACTCGTGATACTTTCATGATCCGCAGTAAAATTGTTACTGGTATCCGTAATTTCTTAACTGAAAGAAATTACATGGAAGTCGAAACGCCAATGCTTCAAGTGATTCCTGGTGGGGCTACAGCGAAACCTTTTGTCACTCATCATAATGCGCTCGATATTGACATGTACCTACGTATTGCGCCTGAACTTTATTTGAAGCGTCTAGTGGTCGGTGGTTTTGAACGTGTGTTTGAAATTAACAGAAACTTCCGTAATGAAGGTTTATCGACACGTCACAATCCTGAATTCACCATGCTTGAGTTTTATCAGGCGTATGCCGATTATCATGATTTGATGAATTTGACCGAAGACATGTTGCGCACTCTGGCGCAGGATGTATTGGGTAGCACTATTATTAAAAGTACTGAAAAAGACGTTGAAGGCAACGTTATTAGTGAGATCGAATATGACTTCGGTCAACCTTTCGAACGCCTGACTATGAATGACGCTGTCTTAAAATATTGGCCTGAAGCCAATGAAGCGGCAATTAAAGATCCAGAAAATCATTTGGATGAACTAAAAGCCATGGCGAAACAGCTGAATATCAAAGAACCTGAAGTGGATGGTATTTGGGGAGCGGGTAAGTACTTGTGTGAAATCTTTGAAGCAACCGCAGAAGAGAAATTAATCCAACCTACTTTTATCACCGCCTATCCATGGGAAGTTTCACCTTTGGCTCGCCGTAACGATGAAAATCACTTTGTTACCGATAGATTTGAGTTTTTTGTAGGTGGACGTGAGTTAGCCAATGGGTTCTCGGAATTGAATGATTCTGAAGATCAAGCTGCACGATTTAAAAAGCAAGTAGAAGAAAAAGATGCTGGGGATGATGAAGCCATGCATTTTGATGAAGATTACATTACGGCACTTGAGTATGGTCTTCCACCTACTGCTGGCGAAGGGATTGGTATCGATCGCTTGGTCATGTTATTCACTGATAGTCCAACTATTAAAGACGTTATTTTATTCCCGCATATGAAGCCTCAGGCTCCACAGGAATAAGTTTAAAGTATGGATCAGATAGAGACTTATTATTTAAAGGTAATAAGTCTCTATTTTTTTGACCTGCTCAAACAACTCGTTGTTGAATGGCACTGGTATCGATAATTGTTTTCCTTGGCTAACCACATAGCCACTAATATTTTCAATTTCTGTTTTGCGTTTATACTGCACATCTTGATGCATTGAAGAATAATTGCCTGCTGTTTTTTCAATAATTGCCATACAATTAGCGAACAATTCCTGCTGTGTTACCGCTAAATTTACAGCATTCATGAGCGCCGAAATTTCCTTAGTGACACCCATAATTGTGCTGCGATATGGTTGTTTAGCTAATTCACCATTGGCAACGTTATGAATCGCGGTAAGTGGATTAATCACTGAGTTTACCGCTAATTTTCGCCACAAAATCTGTAAAATATCTTTATGCCAACTGCAGGGCGGCAATAGCTTTTCAAATACTTGTTGGTAACCCAAGTTATCGTCGCTGTTTCTTAACCATCCAGCTTGAGTTGCACCTATTCCTGTTACATTTAAGCCATCATACTGGCGTTTAAATGCTCCATAACTCGTGGTCGCAACTAAAATCGGATTGTTTGGTAACAACTCCAAAATCTGTGCATGATCCACCATCCCATTGTGCAACAAAACCAACGGGATCTCAGCGCTCAATTGCGACTTAAATTGCCCGATAGCTGGAATGATTTGATAGGCCTTGAGTGGCAAAATGAATAAGCCTTGCTCAATAGTATCACTGCTACGCTGATAAACTGGGCGCAGTATTTCTTGTTGATGTACAGTCTGGCAACGTATTTCTGATGGCGATTGATTGCGCACTACAATACGATAATCAAATTGCAAGTGGTGGCATTGCAAGGCCAATAAGTTACCTATTGCACCATTGCCTACTATAGTCAGCATTAAACCCCGCTCCGCCACGCTTGATAAATCCGAATGGCTATTTCGATAATTAGGCACGCTACAGAAATACCAATAATATCAGCATAGAGATCTTCCCAACTGCCGCTGCGGTAAGGTATCAAGTCTTGAATACACTCACTTGCTATTGCCAATATTGCTAGGAAAATTCCAATAAACCAATGATTAATACGCAAACATGCTGAGATTGAGCAGGTTAAAATGAGAAAAACGCAGGCGTGTTGTATTTTGTCGTACCGGGTATCAACGGGTATGTATTCGACTGGGATCACCATGGCAATGGAAAACGTGAGAAAAATCGACACAGCGATCAAAACGCCAATTGGATGTCGAATATAGCTGTTAATCATTTGTTCGACTTTTTAATGGTTAATTTAGGCCAAACTAAGTCCCATGGAGACAACAAAGCTACGGCTTTTTGATTGTCAGTTGGAATTGTAAAGTGTTGTCCTGAGACTGGCATGCAGCTTATCTGAATTTGTTGTCCACAATCCTCGAAGGCTAGTCCGTATGCGTGCAGGTAAGTACGCTCAGATTCGGTCCCAGCATAAGTATTATCACCGAGAATTGGACTGCTTAAGCTTTTTAACATGACTCTAATTTGATGGGTTTTACCGGTATGGGGTTTGATTACAAACAAACGTAGCCCATTACCTAGACCGGCACTAAAAAATTGTCCTGCGGCTGGTTGATGCAGCGATGTTTTTAAGGCCCACTTCCCATCACGTATTTTATGCATGTCGCCGATCACTGCCCCCTGTTTTTTCTTGGGCTTTTTGTCACTGATCGCTAAATAATATTTTTGAATTTTACGCTCAGCAAAATACTGACTTAATCGACTTGCTGCGCTGGCGTTTTTAGCTAATAGAAGCAAACCTGATGTGACTTTATCTAATCTGTGAACCAGCCACAATTTGTCTAACTGCAATTGTTTTTGAATGTACGGCAGAATACCTGATTGCAACTGTTCATTTTGAACAGCTACACCGTCAGGCTTATTTACAATGACAAAATCGTCATTTTCAAACACAATGGGAATTGTCTTCATCTATCTAATGCCGTGAGTAAATTAGCTGTTTTTATTTATTACGCTGAGGGCTTCTTCGTAATCTAAGTCACCAATCGCATTGTGCAATGCTTGTTTCTCCATTTCGGAAATCGCGCAGTCAGCGAGCAAGGAGTTTAGCTTATCAGGGGTAATGAATTCGTTATTTTCTAACATCTCAATTAATATACTTTGACTACTTTTGTCCGCTTGTTCTGCACCCGTATCCGCAGAGGCGTTTTCGTCGTTGGCTAAACTGTTAATTTTATTCACAGTGGCGTTGAGTTGATTAACAAAATTTTCTTCAAGTTCAGTAAAATCGTTTTGATTGATAACTGATGTTTCCAACTTTTTAGATGCAAAATGCAACGCGTTTAGACCCAAGTTACCGGATACCCCTTTTACCGTATGAATAACTTCCTTGTAGGCTTTGAGATCGTTTTTTTCTTTTAAAACAACTAACTCTTGCCCTAAGTTTTGATATTGATCGTTGAACTTCAACAGTAATTTAATCAGTAATGATTGATTGCCACTTAGCTGAGAAACAGCAAAATCTAAATCAATAATTTGTTCTTTTTTATTCATTTCATTCCCATCGTACACATTTTCTAACAACATATTACTTTATTTGTACCATCAAGGTAGACTTAATACACATAGTTAAACAAAAAATCACGAATAGCATATTAATATAAGGCAGTATTGTGAAGAGACTCGTTTTGATGTTGGGAAGTGTGACTTTACTTCTCGCTGGATGTTCCACTGATAATCAATCTAAACCGCAAGTATTTATCGATAATTTACCCGCTGGTGTACAACTAGTTGAACAACACTTAGCTAACCAAGATGGCGATGTTTCCATCCCTTTTAGTAAATATAAGTTAGATAATGGTCTCACCGTAGTGTTGCACGAAGACCATTCCGATCCATTGGTCCATGTTGACGTTACTTACCATGTTGGCTCTGCTAGAGAAGAGATTGGAAAATCCGGTTTCGCACACTTTTTTGAACACATGATGTTTCAAGGTTCTAAGAACGTGGCGGATGATGAACATTTTAAGATCATCACTGAAGCTGGCGGCAGTATGAATGGCTCAACCAATAGTGACAGAACTAACTATTATGAAACTGTGCCGGCCAATCAATTGGAAAAAGTGCTTTGGTTAGAATCTGACCGTATGGGGTTTTTACTCGATACTGTCACCCAAGAGAAGTTCGAAATCCAACGTGAAACTGTTAAAAATGAACGTGGACAAAGTTACGACAACCAACCTTACGGATTGAGAAGTGAGCGCAACAGTGAAACTTTATATCCCGTAGGCCACCCGTATTCTTGGTCTACCATTGGCTACGTCGAAGATCTTGACCGCGTAACCGTGGATGACTTAAAAGCATTTTTCAAACGCTGGTATGGACCAAATAATGCGGTGTTAACCATAGGCGGAGACATTGATACAAACAAAACCTTGGCCTGGGTTAAAAAATATTTTGGTAGCATACCTGCAGGACCAGCAGTAGAAGCGCCAGAGAAAGTGGCGGTGACACTGGAAAACGACCGTTACGTCACAATCGAAGACCAGGTCTATTTACCGCTTATTCAATTAACATTTCCAACCGTGTATGTCAGACACCCTGATGAAGCACCATTGGACGTGCTGTCTGATATTTTAGGTGGTGGTAAAACTTCACTGTTTTACAAAAACTTAGTGAAAGATAACCATGCTGTTCAAGCAATGGTTTCTCATCCTTGCAGAGAACTTTCCTGCGAATTTCAATTAATTGCCTTAGCTAACCCAGCTAAGTCCACAAAGCTATCTGATTTGCAAAAGCGCATTGAAGAGTCTTTGGTCGAGTTTGAATCACGCGGTGTCAGTGAAGATGATTTAGCTAGAACCAAAGCAAGCATCGAATCTTCGACCATTTTCGGTTTACAGAGTGTTTCAGGCAAAGTCTCTACGCTAGCAGCAAATGAGATCTTCGACGCTAAGCCAGATTTAGTTCAATATGATCTTGATCGATACAACAATGTCACTGCACAAGATGTTATGCGCGTTTATCGCCAGTACATTAAAGGTAAAGCCAAGGTTGTATTGAGTATTGTGCCCGTTGGACAAACTGAATTGGTCGCAAAACCACAGAATTTTGAGTTACCAGAACGTCAAATTACCACTACTACGGTCAACCAAAAAGTCACCGCTGAGGTGATAAATGATAATTTTGACCGCTCGATTATGCCCAAGGCTGGTCCAAACCCTACGGTGAAGGTGCCTGAGTATCAACGTACTCAATTTGCCAATGGGATTGAAATGTTGACCCACAGCACGGATGAAACACCCACAGTCACACTTTTATTGAGTTTAGAAGGCGGCCCATTGCTTGATCCAATAGAAAAAGCCGGATTAGCCAGCTTTACTGCTGAAATGATGAATGAATCCACCACCACAATGTCAAATGAACAAATGGCTAATGAGCTGGCATTGCTGGGTAGCCAGATTAGCTTCAGCGCAGGTGGGCGATATACACAAATTCGCGTTAATTCTTTAGTGCATAATTTAGATAAAACACTGGCACTATTAAAAGAAAAATTGTTTAAGCCTGCGTTTTTGCCTGAAGATTTTGAGCGTATCAAACAAAATTTAGCGCAACAGTTGCAGCAACAATTAAAAAATCCGTCAGTGTTGGCGGCGCGTGCCACTGATACTTTATTGTATGGGCAGGATAATCGTATTAGCTTACCTGACTCGGGTAATTTGACCACCTTAAGCAATATTGAACTTAACGATGTTAAGGCTTTCTATCAGCAATACTATTCGCCAGCAATGGCTAATTTGGTCATCGTGGGAGATATCGAACAACAGCAGATTGCCAACGATATTCAGTTTTTAATTGACTGGCAAGGAGCGCCTTATCAAATTCCTGAGTACCAGACATTTCCTAAGCACAATGAAGGTAAAATTTACCTCGTTGATAAACCTGATTCGGCGCAGTCTGTAGTGCGCGTTGTTGAACTTGCGTTACCTTATGACGCTAGCGGAAAACAGTTTAAAAGTAAGCTAATGAACTACCCATTAGGGGGCATGTTTAACAGTCGTATTAATCTAAATTTACGTGAAGATAAAGGTTACACCTATGGTGCTTCAAGTCGCTTTATTGGTGGCAAAACCTTAGGGCGTTTTCAAGCTTCAGCGGATGTGAAGCAAGAGAATACGGGTGACAGTATCGTGGAAATTCTCACAGAAATAGATACCTTTAGTAAAAGCGGTATGACCGAAGCTGAATTGTTGTCTATGCGCAGTGCATACACGCAAGCAGATGCGTTGAGCTACGAAACCCCATTTAGTAAAGCGAACTTTTTAAATCACTTATTAACTTATGACCTAGAGCGCGAGTATCGCGATAAACAAAGCGAAGTAATTGAGAATATCACATTGGCAGAGTTAAATAGCTTAGCGCGTTCTTTGCTTGATATTAACCGTATGCAAGTTATTGTAGTGGCTGATGCTAAAAAGGTTAAACCACAATTAACTAAATTAGGCCGTGAAATTGTTGAAATACACGTTTCTGAATAATATTTGTTATTATTTGTTTTAACTTTAAAATAGGGGGGAGGGAATATGTATTTAGTCGATATTTGGCGATTTTTGCTTGAAAATCAGATATTTTTCCCCACCTTTAAAATTCGATTTTTCATTAGGAATGTATTTTGACGTCCAGTTCAATGTCTTTTACTGATCGGTTAGCGATCCTTCAACGCCCAGAAGTGCGTGCTACTTTACCTCAAATCAAACATGGTGTAGAGCGTGAAACTCTGAGAATTAATGCCGATGGAGGCCTAGCGCAAACTCCCCATAATGAAAAATTAGGGTCAGCGTTAACCCATGATTTTATCACCACCGATTTTTCTGAGTCTCTGCTTGAATTTATTACACCACCAGAGTCTGATCCCAATGTTACTATCGAACAACTCCGTGATGTTCACAAATATGTGATGGAAAATATTGGAGATGAACGTTTGTGGCCAATGAGTATGCCGTGTTTTATTAATGGTGAAGACAATATTCCTATTGCTAATTATGGTAGCTCGAACGTCGCAAAAATGAAGAGTCTCTATCGGGTTGGATTAAAAAATCGTTACGGTAGTATGATGCAAGCCATCGCAGGGGTGCATTTTAACTTTTCGTTGTCGACAGAGTTTTGGCAGCAATGGTTAGCTAACCTTGATGGGACTAAAGCCGACAAACACAGTATTTCAGATGCATATTTTGCAATGATAAGAAATTATCGACGTTTTTGTTGGTTAATCCCCTTTTTATTTGGTGCTTCGCCAGCTATTTGTGGTTCTTTTATTCGTGGTAAAAAAACAAATTTACCGTTTCAGCATTTGGCTAAGGGAACTATGTATTTGCCTTATGCGACGTCTTTAAGAATGAGTGATCTAGGATATACCAACTCAGAACAATCGGGTTTGAATATCTGCTACAACCAAATGGACAGTTATATTTCATCGGTGCGCAAAGCGATTAATACACCTTCGGAAAAATATGCCGAATTTGAGACCAAAGAAGGTGAAGAGTATCGCCAACTCAACAGCAATGTATTGCAAATTGAAAACGAGCTTTATTCTCCAATTCGTCCTAAACAACCAACCTTGCCGCTAGAGAAACCTACGGATGCATTAGCGAAAAGAGGCGTTAATTATATTGAAGTTCGAGCCCTTGATGTGAACCCGTTTAGTGACATCGGTATCGCGAAAGAGCAGTTTTATTTCTTGGATGTATTCCTAACCTATTGTCTCATTGCCCCAAGTGATTTTATGACCCAGCAACAATACGCTGAAACCGAGTCTAATCTAAAAGCGGTAGTGGTGAATGGTAGAGATCCAGAATTGAAATTAAGTGATGATTCTGTAGCCAAATCTATTCCTCAATGGACAGAAAAGCTGTTCGCAGAAATGGCACAAGTTGCCGCTGTATTAGATGAAGCTAATAATTGTACGCTTTATACTCAAGCCCTTGAACAACAAAAGCAAAAGGTTGCGGATCCCTCCTTAACGCCTTCTGCACAGTTGTTGGACATGTTGATTACCCAAAACAAAGATAATGGTCGATTCGGTGTAGAGCTTGCACAGAAGTATCGTGACGAGCTTATGTCTGCTGATTATAAGGTGTATTCCAAAGCATCATTTGAACAACAGGCTAAAGACTCCATTGCGATACAAAAACAAAAGGAAAAAGAAGACACTGTGTCTTTTGAAGATTTTTTGAAGGATTATTTTGCCGCTCCTCAGAGTAATTATTTAGCCAAGTAACTAAATTGTAGGCAAAAAAATGCCTGACTCTAGGTCAGGCATTAAACTACTACCAGGGAAAACACACAATAACTTAAACACACACAGGTATAGAGTCAGTAGTAATGAGAAAGTTCACAAAAATTCCTAGTTTTTTTATAAAAACTTTCTTTATCGCTACGATATCTTTATTTTTTGTGGGCTGTAGCACCACCCCTCCCAAAAATATCAGCAATATTTGTAATATTTTCGAAGAAAAAGATCATTGGTACGACGCTGCTAAAGATATGAATGAAAAATGGGGCGTACCCATACATGTTCCTATGGCGATGATGTATCAGGAGAGTTCCTTTAGGCACGATGCATTGCCGCCCAGAGATTACGTATTTTTTGGTTTAATTCCTTGGGGAAGAATAAGTAGCGCTTATGGTTATTCTCAAGCAAAGACGCCTACTTGGTCTGACTACATTAGAGAAACTAATAATAGCGGTGCAGATCGCGACGATTTTGATGATGCCATTGATTTTATGGGATGGTTTATTTCTAAAACCTATAAAGTGAATGGGATTTCCAAGTGGGACGCGTACGCGCAATACCTGAACTACCATGAAGGTTGGGGGGGCTACAAAAGGCGTACCTACAATAAAAAAGCTTGGTTAGTAAAAGTCGCTAAAAAGGTCAACGCCCGTTCTCTGCGCTACGCGACTCAACTTAAAAAATGTGAAGCCGAGTTAGACAAAAGCTGGTTTTGGAAGTTATTTGACTAACTCTGGGTGTTTCATTTTTTAATCTGAATTCAGGCTTGCAGCGACCCCCACATTTTTCAATCCGATATCTAAGGTGGAAAATAACCTGGAAGCGGCATTTGCACTTTTATTGTCGTGGGCGCCTTGCAAAATACCATCATGTATTTTGGCTGTTGAATATTGGCTTTTGTGAGCAACATATAAGGGCAAATAGCACAAACCAAAATCTTTACCACAGCGCTTGTTTGACCACTTCTCTATGATCGGTTTTAAGTGCTGCTCACAACTCGTTGTTTCCAAGTTGCTATGAATCACAACCAAGTGATACTGACCTTTGATTGCCAAGGTTGCGCCAATTTGCTGGCAAACAGTTTCTATATTTTTGGCTACAGTTGATTCCTTTGAATCGATTTTCCCAATACAGACTAAGGTCACTTCTGTTTGCAAAATTGCATTATGCAAATCGCTAGTTGCAATCAAATTACGCTTGTTTCGCGCTGATACTATAGCGGCTTCTAATTCGGCGTCTTGAATGGGTGAATGATTTTGGTTGATACCATTTACTTTGCGAGAATCCATATCAACCGCAATCACTTTATGATCATTGTTGGCAAAAGAAACACTGAGTAGACTCCCCATCAAACCGATACCCACTACACTAATACGTTCGTTCTGCGAACTGACAGCAGAGTTTATAGGGGAGGTCGCTGGGTGTCTGTAATTGTAGATAGGGCGTGTTCTTGCTTGGCTTTGGAGTGAGTGATACATGATAAATTACCTACTTAGTACTTTAAAAACGTATGTTTAGAATCGGTATTTAATGTATCGCATAATTCATTCCAATGTTTAAAAGTGTATATGTATCAATGGTTTATGGAATGTCTTTGGTTTTTGAAAGTTCTGGGTGATGCTTTTTGCAGACACTTCATGTAAAGGCTCCCAAATTATGGGTTAATTTGTTGATCCAGATCAGTTCGACTTTTTCCTTCGATCTTATACTTAGCTCATAAATTAGTTAATCAAATTACATCGCTATGAGGAAAAAGACATGTTTGAATTATTAATAAAAGATCCTGTCGTTTGGGGCTCACTATTAGGTTTATCTGTGGTGGTTGGAATTTGTGTTTATTACACTTACTTGTTTTTACACAATACTAATCAGGATTTATAAAACACGGCTTTTTGAGCTAAAGTAACAGAGGTTCAAGTTTGTTTGCCGAGTCAGTATAAATCTTTAAACGACTCAGGTTGCTCGATTAAGACTAAAAGTGCGCCTTTGCCACCCCATTCTAATGGTGCTTGGTGAAAACCTTCGACATCGGGATGTTGAACCAGCCAATTGGGCACGGCGTTTTTTAAAATCAGTGAGCCAAGACCATGAACAATGCAAACACAGTGCGCATTTTGTTTCTTGGCCGCAACAATTAATGCCGCTATCTCCAATTTTGCATTTTCTCTGGTAAGTCCGTGTAAATCCAAAATTAAATCCGGTGGGTATTCTCCCCGTCGCAGTCGTTTTACTTCATAACTCGGTTTTCCCGGTTTTATATATTTCAGTGGTCCTTGCTCAGAAAAGTAGGCTTCAAACCCATCTGAAAAATGAAATGACGCCATTGCTTGTTTCGTTTCGCGGTTTTCTTGCTGCTTTTTAAGCTGTAAATGCGAAATCTGCTTGCTGGAAGGACGCGGAGGCGTTATTTTGTCCTGCTTAATTGGCGCAACATCCTTAAATTCACCTCTAAACAGTGAATGGTCATCTGGCTCGACTGGTTTAACCGATGCTACAGATAACGTTTTAAGTGGGTTGTTGGGCTGCTTTTTCATATTTTGTTATGGTTTATGCGTAATTCGACAGGCAATTTTGTTTGAAGCATAGCAAAATACTGACTGGCACTAAACATCTTAAATAAGACCATTTTATATGACATCAATTGACTCCATTGATTTGGAAAGCACGGCAACTGAACTTACCTCCATTTTGGATATAGTAAGATGGTCCATGAGCCAATTTAATCAAGCAGATTTATATTTTGGCCATGGTACTGATAATGCCTGGAGCGAAGCACTTACCCTTGCTCTTCAAGTGTTACATTTACCGCAAAATATGCCCGAAGAAGATATACGCATGTTGCTGCATTCAACGCTGACAACGGCTGAAAAGAATCAGATTTTGGCATTGGTAAAAAGGCGTATTACTGAAAAAGTGCCTGTAGCCTATTTGACCAATCAAGCTTGGTTCTGCGGATTGCCCTTTTATGTGGATGAGCGTGTGTTAGTACCCCGTTCTCCTTTCGCTGAATTGATTAATCAACACTTTTCTACGTGGTTAAAGACTGAACCACAACATATTCTTGATTTATGCACAGGCAGTGCATGTATTGCGATTGCATTGGCTTATGAATTTTCAGAAGCGCAAGTAGACGCCGTTGATATCAGTGATGATGCGTTGGAAGTTGCCGAGATTAATATTCAAGAGCATGCTCTGAATGAACAAGTTTTTCCAATTAAGTCAGATTTAATGAATGCACTGCAAGGCCAAAAATACGATTTGATTGTTAGTAATCCGCCATACGTCGATGCCGAAGATATGGCTGATTTGCCAGATGAATTTCAGCACGAACCAGAACTTGGCTTAGCCGCCGGTGATGATGGATTAGAGTTGGTTGATCACATACTCCGTCAAGCAGTAGAGCATTTAAATCCCAATGGTTGGTTGTTCGTGGAAGTGGGTAATAGTGAAGTGCATATGAACCATAAGTACCCGGATTTAGATATTCAATGGGTCGAATTTGAACACGGCGGAAGTGGCGTGTTCGCTATTAACCAAGCTAAGCTTAAAGCATATTGGGCTACACATAGTTAACGTTAGGAATTGAAATAAATATGGCTGGAAATACATTTGGTAAGCTGTTTACCGTAACCACATTCGGTGAAAGTCACGGTATCGCGATCGGTGGAGTAGTGGATGGTTGCCCACCTAACCTTGAAATTAGCGAAGAAGATTTACAAATAGATTTGGATCGTCGCAAACCCGGCACATCGCGCTACACCACGGCAAGACGAGAAGGCGACGAAGTGCAAATTTTGTCCGGTGTATTTGAAGGTAAAACTACGGGCACGAGTATTGGTTTATTAATCAATAATACAAATCAGCGTAGTCAAGACTACTCAAAAATTAAAGATACCTTTCGTCCTGGACATGCTGACTATACTTACCAGCAAAAGTATGGGTTACGTGACTATCGAGGCGGTGGCCGTTCTTCTGCTCGTGAAACAGCTATTCGTGTGGCCGCGGGCGGTATTGCTAAAAAGTACCTGAAACAAATGCATGGCATAGAAATACATGGCTATTTGTCACAATTAGGGCCAATAAAAATTGATACTGTTGATCAAAGCGTGACCAATACTAATGCGTTTTTCTGTCCAGATGCCTCAAAGTTGGATGCGCTCGACGAATATATGCGAGATCTAATCAAACAGGGTGATTCCATTGGCGCTAAGGTCTCAGTTGTCGCGAAAAATATGCCGGTTGGATTAGGTGAGCCAATATTTGATCGTTTAGATGCGGATTTGGCGTCGGCTATGATGGGCATCAATGCAGTAAAAGGTGTTGAGGTTGGCGATGGCTTTGATGTAGTAGAGCAAAAGGGAAGTGAACATCGCGATGAGATCACCCCGCAAGGGTTTAAATCCAATCGTGCTGGTGGCATTTTGGGTGGCATTTCGTCTGGTCAAGATGTGATAGTGCATTTAGCGCTAAAACCCACATCTAGCATCAGCGTTCCTGGCGATTCGGTAGATATTCACGGAGAAGCGGCGGAAATTATCACCAGAGGTCGACACGATCCCTGCGTAGGGATCCGCGCTGTACCTATCGCTGAAGCTATGATGGCCATTGTCTTAATGGATCATTTACTGCGGCACCGTGGACAAAATGCAGATGTCAGTTCTATCACTCCTATCATTCCCGGGCAGGCGTAACACCATTGCCCGGAGCCAGTTCCTCTGTTAAGCAAGCAAATTCTAAAATAAATTTAATCTTGTTGGCGATTACCTATCTGCTCTACTTTGGGCAGTTGGGTGTTCTGGTGCCTTACTTGGGTGTTTTTTTGGATGGCCGAGGCTTCAGTTCGCAACAAATTGGCGAATTGTTCGCGCTTATCACAATTGCTCGTATTCTAGGCCCCAATCTCTGGGCTTCGATGGCCGATAAATCAGGCAAAGGCCTAGCTATCTTACGCTTAGGTAGTTTACTCACGGTTGCAACATTTTGTCTGGTGTTTTGGCTGGATGGTTTTTGGGGATTAACTTTAGCATTTGCTTTAATGATGATGTTTTGGACTGCGGTTTTGCCTCAGCTTGAAGTATTAACACTCAATTGCGTAGCCAGTGATCCAAGTCGTTACAGTCGTATTCGGTTGTGGGGAAGCGTTGGTTTTATCATCTTAACCATCATTACCGGTAAAGCCATTGACATTAGCTCATCAGAAGCCCCTATTTATGTAAGCGCAGCGGTTTTGTTGTGTTTATTCTTTTCTACTTTGTTTATTTACGAAGGTCGCAGTTCAGTTAAAAGTGCGCCTGCGCAAGGCAGTATATGGCGTAAAGCGAGCACCATACCTTTTATATTATTTATGCTCAGTGCGATTTTTTTACAAGTTAGTTTTGCAACCTATTACGGATTTTTTGCATTATATACTCGTGATTTAGGCTACAGCGGCCAAACCACCGGCCTATTGTTGGCTTTGGCTGTTGCTGCAGAAATAGTAATCTTTTTGCTGGCCGGAAAATTAATTAAAATATTTGGACTTAAATGGATTTTATTTATCAGTATTGGGCTAACTGCGGTTCGTTGGTATGTGTTAGCCGTTGCAGCAGAATACCTGTGGATACTTATTTCAAGTCAAATCATACATGCATTTAGTTTTGGTATGCATCATGCGGCTTCAATAAAATTCATCCACGACTATTTTGGACAGGCATACCAAAGTCGTGGACAGGCGCTGTATATCAGCATCGCATTCGGGTTTGGTGGGGCAGCGGGCAATTACGTATCTGGATACTTGTGGCAACAAGGGGCTGGTTCTTACAACGCCTTTATTTTCTCTGCCATTACAGCCTTACTAGCGGCTTTTTTCTTGTTGGCAATTAGTGCTAGAAAAATGTCGTACTGATTTCAATTCTTCAGCCAATCACATTCTTGAGTTAACTGCGCACAAATAACCGCCTGCACACAAACCTGCATTTTGACCTCACTTGGGTATATACTCTATTTACAAATTTAAAATCACTGATTTTACAACCAAGCCAGAGTGTGAAGTTTAATTATGCTTAGAAGTATCTGTATAGCCTGTACACTTTTAGTTTCAAACGTCTTTGCTCAAGATGATAAAAATCTGTCCAGCTTAACTCGTTTTGACAGTAATCTTAATCTCAATGTCCATTCGCAAATGGATCTTCGTGATGTCAGAATTGGCGATAATGTATTGGGCCAAGCTCTTAATCTGATTAACAAAAATGGCGAAGTACAATATATCTCTGGTGGAAATCGCAGTGAAAAAGTAGACATTATTTTTAGGCAAGCGTATTTAGAATCCGAGCTTCTGCAAACACTATCGTTACTATTTGATAAAGATCTTGGTTTTGTGAATCAGGTATCTCTGACCTATCGGATTGCCAGTCGCTATCTCGATATTTTGCCGGTTTACAATAAAACCGTAGATCAAGCGATTATAAAATACGGTCAACCTATGAGTTTTAAGCAAGTACAAGAGATGACCCAGGACAAGGGGGATAAAGTCAGGTTAAGCGCCTTTGTTGCAAAGTTACCCCATAAAGCCGAAATCGCAGATTTAATTAAAGGGTATTTCAAGTACTTGCAAGTCACCCCTAAAACCCATTTCGTGGAAACAGATACAGGGCACGCACTGTTGTTAACTGGATTTAGACAGTGCTACTTTTGGCCACTTAATGAGTTTGAAGAGTTATTGAGCTTGTGTTCCTTTCAGCCATCTAGTGGCAATATGAAGGGGCAGGGAATAACACTCACCCTGCGAAATTTTGCAATTCAAAACAAAATTGAACATTTCGAATTAGAGCAACAGCAACCTGAAATAGATATTACCTTTTAACCTGAACTAAGAACTGGTTCTGTTTAAAAGCAATAGATCATTTTGTTGGTCAATCTTAAAGTCGAATTGGCGTAGAATGTTCATACCAAGAAGACCGTCAGCGTAGCTAAATTCTGGCATAGGTAACACCACGACCGCGACATTATCCAGTCGAAAACCGGCAAAAAATACTTGCTTGATTTGATAAACTGGCGCATCAAAAAGACCGCCAGCGGTATTTATTTTATAGGTTCCTACATATTCCCAACTCGTCCTTCTGGAGATTTTATCGAATGCTTCCGAGGTCAGTACCGTTGTTGTTGCGCCTGTATCCAGCATTAATTCGTGGGTGCTTCTGCCAATCATTATTGGGGTAGTGTAATGATCACCCAAAGAACGCAATTTAATATTACGTTCATAGTCTTCAGCCAGTGGATCCTTCTCTTGAATAGGATCTGAGTGATTGATGACGGTCGTTTGTTGTCCTAAGATTTGCCGTATTCGCGCAGCATCTAAATCACCTTGTTGTAAAGATGCCAACACATTTTCCATCAGAAATTCCTGATTTTGATAAGCATAGGCTTCAGCAAGTGCGACAATAATGGAGCGTCGAGTTGGGTCAAATTGCCACAGCGGCTCAAGAAATGTAGCCAGTACATCCCAAGAACGAATGCCTTTGAGTTTATTAATATTAGTGTTGGTCAGATCGGTAATCAGTGCAAGTACTTGGGCTTTTTGCTCAGTTTCTAAGGGCAAGTCTAGCAACCCATAATAGTGGGCCAATACTTCGCTCGTGGAGGCCGTTTTGGCAATCAGTTGTCCTTCTAGCAATAAGTAATCAATATTTTGTGGTTGATTGCGCAAATAAGCTTGTATCGCCTCTTTAGCATCTACCAATTCGCCAGCGGCCAGTTGCTGCTTAATCCAATAGATGGCTTTTTGATATTGACTGTTTTTGTTCGTATTGATTGTTTGTTCAAGGGGTTGTTGTTCCGCAGTTCCACTACCGGAAACAAGCAAAGGATCGCTGCTTGCATTGCGGTTATTGGCGCTAAACGGTTGTTGCTTTTGTGGTCTATTATTCGTGTTGGCAGTGGATTCCGCTGATGTTAATTGATGCCAGAAAAACACATTCAAAGACACCGAAATCCCTAAGCATAACAAACCAAAAATAGCCCAATATTTGCTCATTGCTCAGTGGCCCTTAAATACAATTTATTCACTGGATAAACATACGTTGCCATATGTCTCGCTAAATTCAATGGGCATACGTTTGGGTTTTCCTGACGATAAAGCGATGCACACGAAGTCCGTTTGAGCCGTCAATACAGTGACCCCATCCGATTCACGAATAAACTGAAATCGACGAGACAGTTTTAATTTTCCATCACACTTTGTTACCCAAGTTGCACACAGCAAATGATCACCTAATAAGGCCGCAGCATGGTATTCAATCACATGTTTACTAATTGCCATACCTCTGTCTAATTGCTGATATATGCCAATATCCAAACCTAAAGACATCGAGTGTGACCAAGATACTCGCTCCAATTGCGAAACATAGGCAACATTATTTACATGGTTATAGTGGTCGATTTGCTCGGGGGCAATAATCCATTTCATAATGTGTGGAGAAGGTAACTGCCATTGGAAGTTATCTTGATAAGCAGTTTGATTGTTCGCCGTTTTTTGCGTCTCAATTTTATCTATCATCGACTCGTGTGACATGATTACACCTCAACATCGGGCAGGGGATTGGGACGTTGTTGGGCAAAAAGCGCATTTTTTAAAGCCCGCTCTCGAGTAATAATTGGTTGAATAAACTCATCCACATTACCGAGTTTTTTGAAGGATTTAAATCCGGACTCAAGAAATGTATGAAGATTTTCCACTCCAGCCATTTTAGCAGGCTTACGCGACAACATTAATAAGGTTGAAATACCTTTAATTTTTACCACGTCGGCTAAATCCACGCCTAACCTTTCAAGTAGCACTATTTGCTCTTCACGCATAGCTTCGTTGTCACATTTTAAGTAGGCTTGAGCATAACTTTCTCGAGAAACAGGCGTTGTCGATAATTGTTCTGTTAGGGCTATATCCAATTCCAAGGATAAACTATTCAAGCGTAGGGCAGCCTCTAAAGATTCTAAAGCTTGTTTGGGGATTATCTTGGCCATTTTGGGTACGACTCTGGCTAACTCTTGATCCCGTTGGCTGAAGTCCTGCGGCCCGTATAATTCATCAATGAAGAAACTCATTGCGGGACGAAAACGTTTGCTTTCCCATAAATCGTGATGGGTAGCTAAAAGCCGTTTGGTTTGCCAATGTTGCAACTCCCGTAACGGCTCAGTCAGATTAGCCTCAATGGTATGCTCATGCATATCGTTGGCATGGTGAAGGTGCTGGATAATATTATCCAAAATTAAACTCATAACTTTCTTATTCACTCAAAATTAAAGTATCAAACACGCTGGCATCTATCCAACCCCGGTTTTTGTCGCCATTTACTGCTTCAACATCTTTTGAGCCAATGAAGTGCTCGCGAACTTCACTGTTGTCGTTATCGCAGTAGGCCAGCATGAAGCCGACCTTTTTACCGGCAGTTAAACTCACAGGAGAGTTAGACTTGGTTGGATCAAAATCATCTGCATAGAGCGAAATTGCTGCTTCCCAAATAATTTTATGAGGTGCATTGACGTCTCTTTTCCAGCGACTCTCTATGTGATCATTGAATAGCGCAAAAGTACGCTCTGGCGTTATATCAACAACTTGGTTATCTAAAGCGATGTGGTAAGCAAACGCGTTATAAGAATACTGATGATTACCGCCTGATGCGTCTTCGTCCAAAAATATTTCTAAGGTATCGTCATCCCAATATTTATCCAAGGGATCGGCATTAAAATCGACTAAGCGGTCGTCGACGATTTCAACTTGTAAATAAAGCTTGTTGGCGTCCCACAGCAATCGGTACTGACCTTGGAAGTCTTGTTTACTTAACGGACCGCCCATAATGACTTGGTCAATTGGCAACCATTTCGCTTTTTGCCATTGAGCTTCATTGTTTTCGCCATCAATGATCGGAGGAGTGGCGGTGGCGACTACATCGATAGCAGAAACCCGTCCACTGAAAATCAATGAAAAGAATAAAACGATTGTGCTTAGCGCGAAAATTTTCATGCGAAGTATATTCATATTCATTCCTGTTAAGTTATTAACCTTAAGTGCTAGCTTGTCTTAAACCAGCTTTTATAACAATAACTAAATACATCAATTGAAGACAAGCGTTGATGGTGGTTGAGTTACCCAGTTGCAATTGGTTACAATAGCCCTCTAAATTGCAACCTTGTTTCGGATAATTTGTGCATCACTATCGTGACTTAATTGACATATTTAATCAGTGCTTCGAAAAAAGCGAGAATACGCGGTTAATTAAAGGGGAAAGTGAGCCGATTTATTTGCCCGCCAACGAACAGGTTGACTATCATCAGGTAGTTTTTGCCAATGGTTTTTTTGCCAGTGGTTTGCATGAAATAGCCCACTGGTGCATTGCGGGTAAGCAAAGGCGACTACTAGAAGATTATGGCTATTGGTACTGTCCAGATGGTCGTGACGAACAGCAGCAACTAGCATTCGAACAAGTTGAAATAAAACCTCAAGCAATTGAGTGGGCGTTCAGCTTAGCCGCGAATTTCCCCTTCCAGGTCAGTACGGACAATTTAAATGGTGTTCAGCCTGACAGAGCTGCATTTCAACAAAAAGTGCGTCTACAACTAGAGTACTATCAGCAACATGGTTTTCCACCAAGGGCGCTGGTGATGATTGAGGCGCTGTGTTCGTTTTATCAGGTTTCTTTGCAATCCATTATTGTTTCTCATTGCCACTCAAATAGATTAAGCGCATGAGACATTTTAAATTAGGTCTGGTTATCAATCCTTATGCGGGAATCGGTGGCGCGCTGGCGTTAAAAGGCAGTGATGGCCCCGAAATCCGAGCAAAAGCACTGGCAATGGGGGCTGAAAAACGCGCCAATGCAAAAACAAAGTTAGCACTGGAAGAATTATTAACGCACAAAGAAAATCTGACTATCTACACGGCAGCAGGAGAAATGGGCGAAGACCTAAGCCGTTCAATGGGGTTTAACACCCAAGTAATATATACACCAGAAACCTCTCAAACAGAGGCGTTTGATAGCCAACAGGCCGCCGCTTGTTTGCTCGATGTTAATGTGGATCTAATACTGTTCGCTGGAGGCGATGGAACTGCCCGTAATATTTATGACACTGTCGCTGATAACGTCGCAGTGTTAGGCGTGCCCGCAGGCTGTAAAATTCATTCTGGTGTTTACGCCATCACACCTAAATCTGCCGGTCGGGTTGTGAATATGTTGATTCAAGGGGAAATCGTCAGTTTGAGTGAAGCTGAAGTGAAAGATATCGACGAGGAGCAGTTTCGCCAAGGCCGAGTGAGTGCACGATATTATGGCGAAATGCGAGTCCCCACTGAGTTGCGTTATGTTCAAGCTGTTAAAATGGGCGGCAAGGAATCAGAAGAGTTAGTGTTAACTGATATTGCCGCGCAGATTATAGATTTGATGCAAGATTTGCCCGAGACTGTATTCGTGATGGGGTCGGGGTCAACAGTAGCCGCCATCATGCATGAGTTAGGACTGGAAAACACTCTGTTGGGCGTTGATATAGTGATCGACCAGCAATTAGTCCATCAAGATGCAACTGAACAAGATATTTTAGAATTCATTAAGGATAAACCCAGCAAACTGGTGATCACATTAATCGGTGGTCAAGGACATATCTTTGGACGAGGAAATCAACAACTTAGTCCGCAAGTAGTCAATACTATCGGACGTCAAAATATCAATATAGTCGCCACTAAGACTAAACTGCAATCTTTGCAAGGTCGGCCATTAATTAGTGACTCAGGGGATACTAAGTTGGATGCCCAGTTATCAGGGTTAATTCCGGTGATAACCGGTTATCGTGACCAGGTTTTATATCCAATTGCAGAAACTTAAAAATTACAATATTTATCATTATCAATAGGAAGTTATCGTAGTGTCGCACCAGCAATTAGAAAATTTTATTCAACAAGCCGAATCTCAGTTAGATGGAGTGGTGGAAACAGGCACCGATGACGAACTTTTTATTGCTGGTTATTTGCATGGCCACTTTTCACTCGTTGTCAGTCAAGCGCTAAGCAGTGAGCAAGCCAATATCGAAACCTTAGATACCTTGTTATCTGAAAACTTAAACAGCGCCTTTGAGCAAAAGGAGCTGGAACCAGAGGATCAGCAAAAAGTGTTGATGTTGTGGCAGTCCATCTTGAAAAGCGCTTAATACTCTTCAAATTCTTGGTTAACCACCTTCGATTTCGCCTAAACTTTGCCGCTAAAAGGTGATTCATTGCCGTTTTTTTAGATTATCTTACCAAACATACATCATATATAGCTGAATTGAGTGTGATGCACGGCCATTTATGAAATGGCTTAATATTTGCTTTTGAGCCTATTAACCAGCATGTCTTTGCGCATGTTAACAATGGATGATGAAAAATATCTCATCATCTATTGTTGAGATAATTGATGGCTGAATGCCCAAGACCAAGAGAGTAGAGTGTGAAGATTCTAAAAAAACAAAAACTGCATGGCTGTGTATGGACGATTCTAGCTTTGTGTTTGACAGGCTGTTCTTCTATGTCGGATTCTGAAAATCAGCCGAAAATGCAATATGAAGAATCTTTACCGGCACTTGGCAACATTGAATATCACACGTCAATACTCGCCAATGAATTGTTTGCAGGTGTGACCACCAATCGCGATTATCGCTATGCTGTGGTGAGCTTTGTGCCTGTGACCAATCTGCAATTTGATAAAACTTATCAGCATCCGTTGATGCTTTTAGGGCATCAATTATCGGAAGGAATGGTCACTGAAGCGAGTCGTCGTGGATTTATTACTCAAGACTATAAGATTACAAACGATATATTAGTAACGAAAGAAGCAGAATACGCCTTAAGTCGTGACGTTTCTCGATTGGCGCCATTGCAAAATGTAGACTTTTATATTGCCGGTACTATTACCGAACAGCAAGAAGGGGCTATCGTGAATGCGAGAATTATTCACGTGGAAACTAAAGATGTTGTGGCTTCGGCAACTAAATTTTTTCCTGCAGAACTGTTTTGGCAAAGAGAAAAAGTCACCATGAGAGGTGGCATGATTTATCGCACAGGTTCTTAAATAAAGGAGTCTTAAGTGACTAAACTAATATTATTATTCACTGCCACCTTACTTATGTCAGGTTGTTCAAGCTTTTCTTTATTTGGAGAGTCAGACTCACAAAAGCCTGAGAATAACTCTAAAACGGAAATGACACCGCAAATGCAGGTAGTCAATATTGTTGCTGATCCTGCTATGCAATCTACTGACAATACAAAGTCATCAACCTCGTCACAGCCAGATTTATATGGCAGTGAACAGGCAGACGCGCTTTACGGTAATGGCAGCGGTACTAGTGCGCGCATGGTAACAAAACATGTTGGAGATTATGTGCAAAACATGACCCAAGATTTGATTTCTAACATGGAGTACATAACCGATAAAACTCCCGTTGGTGTGACTAATTTTGCGCTAATCGACAGTAACCTGCAAAGAAGTAACCTTTTAGGATTTCAACTCACCGAGTCTTTTATGCATGAATTGCACAAATTTCGGATTCCCGTGATTGATTTCAAAGCCACTGAATATATTCGTGTTACCGAACATGGAGACTTTTTGCTAAGCAGAGATTTTTTAGAGTTAACAGAGCAATCTCCAATCGAATATATCCTAACGGGTACTTTGACTAAGCATCAAGGTGGATACATTGTTAATGCACGGATACTTGGTTTAAAAAGTAAAGCCGTGGTGGCAAGTGCACAAATGCTGATGCCGTTTTACGTGGTAGATGCTTTATTACCAAGTGAACACAATATGGTTGATGGTGTGCAATTAACCCAAGGGGAATAGAGCCGTGAAGTGCATTAAAAATATTCCAGTTTTATTGACTTGCACATGCTTGTTGATAAGCGGCTGTGCTTCGACTGAAAATGCATTTGCTAACTGGTTCTCGACTCCTGAACCTCCTCCCGAAGCACCTGCTGTAAAGGTCGATATGTCCCCAGATCCTGACACTGGATTGGTTTATCGTGCTGACTCGAGGCAGCGGATGAAGGATTCAAATTTGCAAAGTGAGCAGCAGTCTAGGGCAATTTATCGTGCCCCTAACTCCTTGTATCAACCCGCGTACACCCACAAATCTCTAGCTGACTATGCTGAGCAGTTGACTATGGAGCTGGTCAGAAATGGCCGACAATTAGACACCCAAAGTAAAGTGGGGATTGCATCTTTTGTAAACTTCGACAATACGTTAAAACACACTAGCGTACTAGGCAATCAATTGGCTGAAATGTTGATTGTAGAAGTGCAAGGGTTTGGTGTGCAAGTAATCGATTTTAAAACTACCGATTACATAGGTGTTGGGGCCAACGGAGACATGGTGTTTAGTCGTGATGCGCGAAAATTGTCCAACCAGTTAGGGCTAGATTTTATCTTGTCAGGTACCTTGGTTCGCAATCAAAAGGGAGTTCGTGTGAATGCGAGAATTATCTCCATGGATTCTAAAATTGTGGTTTCTAGTGCTTCGGTACTTATCCCCAATTTTGTTGTGAAATCCTTGCAGCCGGAATATGTTTTAGTCGGCGAATAAGCTCTAAACTTTCAATTTAATCGTAAATCCGCCTGATTAAATTTTTAATTAAAAACCGATTTGGATTAAGCGCATCGAGCAACTGATTAGCCATTGGGAGTGGTTCATTACTAATCTGCGATGCCAATAGCTCTGACAGTAAAGGGGCGGTGGTTAATCCTCTTGAGCCTAAACCTGCAAAAATAAATAATCCTCCTAAATCCTTTGCATCTTCATAATGCTCAATGGGTAACGCTTTGTATAAATGCTTAAATTGCTGTGCTTGTTGACTGGATTCAAACGCTGCACCTACTGCTGGAAGGTGATCTGGTAAGGAACAGCGAATCGCCGCCCGTCCTGTTTCTTGTGCATAAATACCTTCTGCCCAACTGGTTTTTGCTAAGGCTTTTTTGTGCATGTCTAAATTACTAGCTTGTTCTTTTTCTCTATAAACCTGACTGGTATCCTGTTTGACATAGGTGGACCCTAAAGCATGAAACCCATCCAAAGCAGGTGTCATGTAACCTTTGTGGCATAAAACTGTTCGCAGATTATCCAACGGTGGTTGGGTTGGAATTGCTTCAACCTGTCCTCTTACTAACTGGAAAGGAATTGCATCACAGTACGTAAAATGTGGAATATCAGAGCCTGTGGCAATAATTAACCCATCAAATGTCTTACACTGACTGTGATACTTCTCAGGAAGGTCTACAACCCATTGCTCGTCTTGTTTAGTAATATGTGAGACTTCTGCATCTAATAGAATGTCGCAATGACCTCGCTCTTGTGCACATTTAAACATTGCATTGACTAAATCTGGTGGACTTAACCATCCCCCTTGTTGAATAAATAATCCTTCGTAGGGCAAGTCTAGGCCGGAGACGAGAGTGGAGTTTTGCTCATCACTGTAATTTATTAAAGTGTCTGGCCAAATGCCATTTTGCAATAGGTTTTGCTGGCGCTTTAGTACCGCAGGATTAAATCCCACTTGCAATACGCCACACCATTGGTGAGCGTATTGGTAGCCTTGGTTTAGCAGTTGTCGGTATCGACGACAGGCAAAACCAAACGATAATGCTTGAATACGGCTGGAAATATTCGCTTCTGCGTTGAGCTGTGGATAAAAACCGCCTTGGGGGTTACCTGAAGCGCCTTGGGCCAATTTAGCGTCCTTACACATGACTGTCACTTGAAATCCTTTTTGGATAAGTGATAGGGCTAAATTCGCAGCAGCTATGCCGCCTCCCACGATGCCAATGGAGCGTTTTTTCGCTGACGTGAGTTGCATACCATGGCGTTGGAAATAGCGACTAGATCGGCGATTAACGCCAGCCTGGTTAAACTGACCCACTAACATGTCCCGTTTGCGCCCAAACCCTTTGACCTTTTTTACTTCAAACCCTTGTTCGGCTAAACCTCGCTTAACAATTCCAGCAGCGGTGAAAGTGGCAAAGCTAGCCCCTTGTTTGCTCAGCCTTGCCATTTGTTGATAGAGATCAGAGTTCCACATCTGAGGATTTTTACTCGGTGCAAATCCATCTAAAAACCAAGCGTCTACGAGACCTTGAGGTTGATTGTGCATACTTGAAAAAACCTCGGTAGCTTCTCCTAACCAAAGGTCTAGGATAACTTTCCCTTGGGCAAAGCTCATACGATGGCAACCAGCAACCAAATCCGGGTATTGGTCAATTAGTTGCGTAGCGTACTGTTTTAGTTCTGGCCATTTATCTAAAGCAGTGATTAAATCAGCTTTGGGTATTGGAAATTTTTCACAACTTATAAAGTGTAAACACAAAGGTTCAGATTTTTCTGAATGAAGGGAAAATTGTTCGAATAGCTGCCAAGTGGCCAAAAAATTTAAACCGGTGCCGAAACCAGTCTCAGCAATTACAAAACTTCTTTGACTGTGTGTTGTCCAACTTTCCGGCAATTGATTGTTTTTCAAAAAAACGTATCGACTTTCTTCTAAGCCATTGTGATTAGAGAAATACACATCGTCGAAATCTTCTGCCACGGGAGTACCATCTGAGTTATATACAATTTTGGCAGGTTTGATAGTCAACGGGTGTCCTTAATTCATCTTTGAATTGTTGAGATAACTAAATTTAATTTTAATTGTGTTTAAAATAGTGATTTTTAGGTAACTTAGTAATTCACATGCTAGCATTACTGAATACATTATTTCATTTAGCAGAAGAGCAGACCAGTTAAGTCTGTAAAATCATTATTATATGCGAAAAATTTTTCGACTAAATCGTAAAAAAGGTGAAAAATGAGAAGAGCAGTCATAACAGGTATCGGCATTGTTTCTAGCATAGGTAATAACCAGCAAGAAGTTCTGGAATCTTTGCAACAAGGTCGTTCAGGCATCACCTTTTCAGATGAGTTCGCGGAAATGGGTCTGCGTTCACAGGTCTGGGGAAAGGTAGATATTGATTTTAAAGAGCACATAGATCGTAAACAGTTACGCTTCATGGGTGACGCAGCGGCTTATGCATACATTGCAATGCAGCAAGCTGTTGAAGATTCAGGTTTGCCTGAAGATCAAGTGTCTAACATTCGAACTGGTATTATTGCTGGTTCTGGCGGCGCATCGTCTAAAAGTCAGGTTGATGCTGCTGATATTTTGCGTGAGAAAGGGGTTAAGCGCGTTGGTCCTTATATGGTTACCAAGTCGATGGCTAGTACTGTTTCTGCATGCTTGGCAACGCCATTTAAGATCAAAGGGATTAATTACTCAATTGCTTCAGCCTGTGCTACCAGTGCCCATTGTATTGGTAACGCGTTAGAGTTGATTCAATTAAACAAACAAGATGTTGTGTTTGCTGGTGGTGGTGAAGAACTTCACTGGACCTTATCCGTGCAGTTTGACGCTATGGGTGCATTGTCATCTAAATATAATGACAATCCGTCAGTCGCGTCACGCACCTATGATGCTGACCGCGATGGTTTTGTCAGCTCTGGCGGTGGTGGCATGGTCGTGGTTGAAGAACTTGAACATGCTTTGGCCCGTGGCGCTAAAATTTACGCTGAAGTTGTAGGCTATGGTGCCACTTCTGATGGTGTGGATATGGTAGCCCCTTCAGGTGAAGGCGCAGTGCGTTGTATGAAAATGGCAATGCAAGATGTCGATACACCAATCGATTATCTAAATACTCACGGTACCTCTACACCAGTGGGTGATGTTAAGGAATTAGCAGCCATTCAAGAAGTGTTTGGTGGTAAAAGCCCAGCAATTAGCTCAACTAAGTCTATGACTGGTCACGCGCTAGGTGCAGCGGGGGTTAACGAAACTATTTACAGTATTTTGATGATGGAAAATGACTTCATTGCACCATCTATTAATATTGATAATTTGGACGCAGCCGCTGAGGGGTTAGATGTGGTGACTTCACCACGAGAAGCTAAGCTCAATACTATTATGTCGAATAGTTTTGGTTTTGGTGGTACTAACGCCACATTAGTTTTGAAAAAATACGAAGCTTAATGATTTGTATAATGAGCAGGGTGTAACCTTGCTCATTATATTTCACACAGTCTTTCTAACCCCTGCATATTTATAATTTCTATTGTCCCGTAGTCAACTTTGACAATTTTCTTTTGATTCAACTCATTCAATAGTTTATTTACTGTCTGCCGCGAACTATTAATCATATGTGCCAATGATTCTTGCGATATAGCGATCCGTTTGCTTTTTTGATTTTGGTTGCTGTTATGAAGTCCGTTGGCCAGTAATATAATTCGGCGCGCCAATTGTCCCAATAAAGATAAACCGCCAGTTTCGTCGATTAGATTAAACGTGACTCTGATACGTTGACACAACATACGCATAAAATGCGGATAGAAGTGTGGTTTATTTTGCAGTAAATTCTGAAATGTTAGTTTGGGGATCATCAGCAAGCTGGTGGTTTCATCCGCATGGGCGTCATGGCTTCTAGGCAAATCGTCAAACATCGATATTTCACCAAACCAAGTCCCACTTTCCAGCCAAGTGAGAACCATTTCCTTACCCTGTGAATTGACGTTACTAACTCGAATTTTTCCTTTCAGAATACAATAAATTCCGTCTGCACTATCGCCTTTAGCATGCAATATTTGCCCTTTGCTGAGCATCTTTATTTTACTCACTGAAATTAATGCTTGAATGACATCAATAGGCAACTGATCGAGCCAATTGTTGTGTTTGAAAAGATACTCTATCTCTGAATTATCCATTGCTATTCCATTGAAACTGTCAAATAGACGACAGTCTAACCTGTAAATATACCTTAGAGTGTACAAATGTTATTAAAATGTAATATCGGAGCGTAAAAGTGGATTCCAAAGTTCAAGAATTAGTAAGTGAGCAAGAGTGGCAAATGCGCGTTAATTTAGCCGCGTGTTATCGTATCGTCGCCCATTATGGTTGGGATGATTTGGTGTTTACCCATATTTCCGCCCGTGTACCTGGACCAGAGCACCATTTTTTAATTAATCCGTATGGCTTAATGTTTGACGAGGTGACAGCTTCCAACTTAGTCAAAGTTGATCTGCAAGGAAAGATAGTGATGGACTCGCCGTATAATATTAATCCTGCTGGATTTACGATTCACTCTGCAGTGCATGAGGCCAGAGAAGACGCTTTATGTGTAATGCATTTGCATACCACTGCTGGCGTTGCGCTTTCAACCCTTGAAGGTGGACTACAGGCTTATAGCCAGCAATCCTTATTCCCTCTGTCTTCATTGGCTTATCATGATTATGAAGGGGTTGCCCTTAATCCCGATGAGAAAATACGCCTAGTTACTGATTTGGCTGATAAAAACTTTATGATTTTGCGCAATCATGGTTTATTAACTTGTGGTGAAACCGTAGCTGACACGTTTTTGTATATGTTTTTGTTGCAACGCTCCTGTGAAATTCAACTACAGGCACAGGCAACAGGACAGCCATTGATTAAAATTCCAGATCCCATTTTAGATGGTATTCAAGCTCAGGCGAAACAAGTCACACGTTCCGTTGGTGGTGCTTTGGCATGGCCAGGAATTTTGCGCAAATTAGACAAAGTTAGCCCTGGTTACGATCAGTAAATAGAACCCGTGGTCTAAGTCAGCTCATCGTGGACAGGCATTGAATTAGCATGGACAGGCATGTTTTATTTCGGTGAGTAGTGTTGAGCAAGATTGTCGGAACATCGTGGACAGGCATT
>NZ_JAUORY010000018.1:0-102701 GCF_030548145.1 Aliiglaciecola sp. 2_MG-2023 | reverse complement strand
GCTCAGAGGTTTGGATTGACCTTGAAAAAGTGGTCAAAAGATGACTAATACCTATTGACCAACAAGAGGCTCATATGTGTTAGGCATTTAGGTTTTAACATTAACAGCCATTTTAAGAACATAACCTCTTTTGGGATCTTGTTCTTTAGGATTTTTTAAAGTGAACGAACCATTGCGATATTCCAAATAATAAATTGTTTGATTCCCATCGTTTCTTAACAAAGTCCATATCTCCAATTCCTCTCCGTAGGAATCAATTTCGACAACCTTCAAAGGAACACTGATATCGCTTGGTTTTTCAGCGGAATGAAGTAAAGAAGTGAAAACCTTTTTTACATTAGGGGCTAAATTAGAACCATCTACTAGTAGTAATTTTTCTTTCTTATTCAACCAGGATGTCACCACCTCATATCCATCTGGCGCTTGATTACTAACGCATCCAAATATAAGTAAGGCCAACAATGTGCTAATTACAATTTTCAAAAAACCTCCAAATAAATGCCTAACGCCTGCGACAACGGCGGTTTAGGATTGGCGGTGTTTTTGCGTCTTTTTGCAAAAACGGTGACAAGACTAAGGCGTGCGATTGCTTGCACTTGTTATGTGCTTGTGCCATCAAACTCTAATCTTAAGTCTTTTAGTGCTAAATCCTTAGTTCTTTCAATTAACCTGGACAAGGATTGCTTGGAACTACGGTGATGATCTAGAAGCCCTTCAAAGAAATCAGATTGAGATTCATAGTCCTCTTGTTTAAGTTGGTCATTAAAAATCTCCCCTTTAAGTACTTCGATATCATGTTCGATTAATTTTAAATCAGAATGCAAATATATAGATTTAACTGAAAAAACATTCTCAAGCTTTATAAAACTATCGTTGGTCTTATTTAATAAATCTTGACGCTCTTTTTGAGACTCAAGAGACTCATAATTCTCATTAAAAGCTCTTTGCTCACCTTCAATGTATTCTACATATGAGCGTTGATATACCTCTTCTTCAGGAGTTTCATATGGAGCTCCTGATGAGCAGCCAATATGAACAAAGCAATCTACGTAATTTTCAAAGTATGCAACCAAACCATCTAAGTACTTTTGAGTGAAGTACAAACTTGTTGTAAGTTCCTCATATGCAACTCTTTTTGTTTCCCATATTTGTTGTTTTACCCAGTACTTCTCGTTCATCTGGCTTTTAATACTTTCAACAGCTTTAGTACTTCTCTCAAGTTGATCTATTGCACCATTAAAATCTTCTTTAGTTGCCAATGCCTTTAAACGATGACTGACATAAGCTCCCAGAGGGGCGATAATCAGTGCAGTTACAATAGCTGGTAAATATGGGATCAAAGAATCCAATTATTAAATCCTCAAAGTTAAAATTATATTGATAGCGCATAACGCCAATATTCAGCGGCGGCTTAAAGCCGTCCGGTGGAGACCCTTTAGGGCCGTAACGAACTGGAATGCCTTGTTAAGCAATTATGCGGGCATCTTCTTTTTGATTCGCTCTATGCGTCCCTCGAAACCGGATTTAGTGCCATCATGCAACCCGTGCGCAATTGCTTGCTCACAGACCTCTATCGCTTTTTCATACTCACCTTTATCCGTTAAAAAAGTTGCGTACTTTTGGAACGTGGTAACGCGAGGAAGGATTCCATCCATTTCCTTTTTGAGGGCCGGCTTTATTTTTGGAAATTCTGCAAGATGCGTCTCTGCCACCTTCCGCAACAGTTCAGCATTCTCAGTATCGCTGCGGTTTTTATACGTTTGATCTACGATACTCATTATCAAAAAATGGCGATCAACGAGGTTGGTCTTCCTCTCAAGGGCATCAACCATTTCGCTCAAGCTGCCGGATGTCCAGGCATGGAACGCATCATCAGCTTCCACAGACTGACCCTGCCTAGTGACATAAGTCTTGGATTCCGAATTACTTATGTCTTGTTTTTTCTGTGCCAGTTTCGGGCTGAAGGTTGCTGGCTTCGATCTCTTGGACAGCCAAACTACAACCAAAATGATCGCTACCAAGATTATCCATTTCATGAATGCTTCCTTTTGCTTAACAATATTAATAAGTCGCAAAAGTCCGTGTTTAAACACTGGCTTTTGCCGTATATAAATTTAACCTATTTTAATCACAGAGGGTAACTTATTACAACATATAGGTTTTTCAGATTTCTACTTTTCCCTCTGTGAAAATACGGCAATTACCAGTGATCTTGCATAGTTACGGCTTCGAAGCTAAATCTGTATATAATCACAATAATCGGTGTGGCGGTGACATTGATTTACTAAAAGTTTGAATGTCTGCATATGTCGACTTAGCCGACCAAAGCATACAACTTAAAAGCGAATAATACAGTCTATTAGTTGGCAACCTGACTTTACTTTAGGCACAAAACATTCTACTTGTCGTCACCACTACTTCACTCAATTTAGATGTTGAACGCTAATCTTCCATAATACCTTTTAAGTTCTCCAAGCCTTGTTGAAGGTCTGGGCCAATTAACGAGTCCATGGCGAGTGCAAAATAGCGGTTAATAGGGTTTAACCCAACATCACCGGTACCAATCCAAGTGACTAATGTTTGGCCATTGCTTTCTTGAAAGGTTAATTGCCCTTGGGATGTCATATCAAAGGCAGAAAAGTAGAGTTCATAGGTGACACTTTGGCTTGGCTCTAAAGCAGAAATTGTCATGATACCATCGCCCTCTGACACACTTTGCCAAGAAGATTGCATGCCTATGGATGCACTATCGCCTGAAAACTCTACTTGCATATCGGGATCTCGTTGATACCAGACACCCCAATTGCGCCATTGTTTAAGATCCGCCACTTGCGGATAAATGTTATCCGCCGAGGCGTTAATTGTAATACTCCGTTGAACTCGATACTCAGATGGCAGAAAGTACCCAAATACAATAAACAGAGTAAGTAGTATTAAAATTGCGAATACGATTTTTTTGAGGGCTGCCATGTTAGGTTCTCCTAGATCAACATCTAAATTGTTTTAATATATAGTTTAGAACAGCATCCTTATCGACATTGAATGCCACGTCGATATCAAACCCTTGCTCTGGATCTCGGTATGTTTGCCCAGCATTAGGTTCGTTTGTAGCGACATTTAATTTTACAGATTCAAATTCTATTTCACCGTTTTGCAGGGCTAATACACTGGTTGCTAATACATCCCACATAAAATAGGTAAATTCATAGCTAGGAATGGTATTGATAGTGGTTGCCCAAAACTGACAAGCCAAACTCGATATAGGATAGTTTTTTTGTTCGGCTAACTGCCCCAAAAAATCAATATTAACGGGCAAACAATTAGTGGCATCCAAACCGATGAGTTTAATCTTTAAACCTGAAGCGAACAGTTTTTGGCTTGCGACAGGATCCCAATAAGCATTCCATTCAGCACTTTTATCGTGGTTGTACATGGCTACATTTCCAGGTACATCCACCGCTCCCCCCATCCAGATAACGTCTTTAATTTTACTCTTTAATTCAGGCTGTTTTTCAAATGCAGCAACTAAGTTGGTACATGGGCCAGTCATTAATACACTTACATTTTGCTGATCAGTTAAACATTTGTTGATCAACTCTTCTGCGCTCAGATTCGAAATTTGCTTTTTGTCATAGGATTGCGCCAACATGTCCGGTAGCACGTTACATATTTTGGGTTGCGCGCGCCAGTCCGCCGGAAAGGCATTTTCACCGTGTAATTGCCCTTGACCAACAGGCACATCAGAACGATTAAACATAGATAGGATTTTTAACGTTGATAGCGTGGCATCAGATAAATAACAATCTGCTGGGGTCACTGTTACCGCCAACAAATCGATATGATCCATTGTTAATAGCAGCATTAACGATAATAAATCGTCCACTCCTCCATCGTGATCGAATATGACTTTTTGTTTTTCTATGGGGGTATTTTGTTGATTTTGTAATGGCATTAATTTCTCTTACTAACCTTGATAAAACTGTTGTTGGTACTCGCTTGGGGAAATACCAACAAATTTATGGAAGTTGAATCTTAAAGTAACGGTATTATCAAACCCAACTCGAGAAGCAAGTTCATCCATGGATAGACGATCATGCTCCAATAATTCTTTAGCTAATCTGATTCGCTGTTGATTTAACCATTCTTTTGGCGGCATTCCTACAGACGCTTTAAAATGACGATCAAAGCTGCGACGGGACATATTTGCATGTCGAGCTAAATCATCTACTTTAGAAATAGTATTTAACTTTTTAATTGACCACTGTAAGGTTTTCGCAAACCTGTGGTGTTTTTGCGGCATCGGAGTTTCAACAAATTGTGCCTGCCCACCAGCTCGATGAGGAGAGATAACCAGTCGTCTAGCCACTATATTGGCTACCTCATGTCCATAGTCGTGGCGCACAATTTCTAACGATAAATCTAATCCGGCAGCGCTTCCTGCAGCGCAGTAGACATTATCTTGCTGGGTATAAAGTACGTTATCCACATACTCCACCATAGGAAATCGTTGTTTAAAAAGTTCAGCATAACGCCAATGAGTGGTGGCTTTACAATGATTAAGCAAACCCAATTGTGCTGGCAAAAAAGCACCAGAACAAAATGTAATTATGCGTTTATTTAAACTGTGGAATGCGACTATTTGTTCTGCCAGTGCCAATTTAATTTTGCGGGAATCGGTATCCCAACCAGGAATCAACAAAATGTCGTAATGCAGTAATTCAGTTACTTCGTTGACCTGCATCAACAATCCGGTAGAAGAAGTTAGCAGTTTGCCGTCAAAACTTATAACATCGCATTTGTACCATGGCGATATTTCTTGTCTAGGCAAACTAAACACTTCCAGTGCACAACCTAATTCAAACACCGGAAAATTGTCGGTGACTAAAATCGCCATATGATGCATTTTCGATTCCTATTCGACGCTGCAACAATTAAAACTGGCTTAATATTAGCGAATAATATCTATTTTGCCACCCTAAGATTGGGTTAATGAAAATATCTTTAATAAAATTTTAACAAATCAAATTGTTTTTGCCGAAAGTACGTGCCAAACTCGTTACATCAAGGTAGCTGTTTGAGCCGTCGTTCGCCTTGATCCAACATTATTATAAATTGTTTGAGGAAGTAATTATATGGAAGGACAGAACCCCCGTTATATTAGTAATTTAACTCGTGATACTTATGCTCTAATTTTAGCTGGCGGCCGCGGTTCTAGGTTGCATGAACTGACTACATGGCGAGCCAAACCTGCCTTGTATTTTGGTGGTAAATTTCGAATTATCGACTTCCCTCTTTCCAATTGTATTAATTCTGGCATACGCCGAGTTGGAGTGGTTACTCAGTATAAATCTCACTCATTAATACGCCACCTGGTTAGAGGTTGGGGACACTTTAAAAAAGAACTGGGTGAGTCAGTAGAAATATTGCCAGCATCACAACGTTCTTCTGATAATTGGTATCAAGGAACTGCAGATGCGGTGTTCCAAAATATTGATATTATTCGTAACGAATTACCTAAATATGTAATGGTCTTATCAGGCGATCATATCTATCGCATGGATTATGGTACTTTGCTTGCTCGCCATGCAGAATCTGGTGCAAAAATGACAGTGTGTTGTATGCCAGTTCCTATAGAAGAAGCCGCAGGTCAGTTTGGTGTTATGTCAGTTGACGAATCAATGCGAATTATAGGTTTTGAAGAAAAGCCAGAAAACCCTACACCTCTTCCAGGTAATCCAGATATGTGTTTAGCCTCTATGGGTAATTACGTATTTGACACCGAGTTTTTATTCGAGCAACTAAAACGTGATTCCGAAAAATCAGAGTCAGATCGTGACTTTGGTAAAGACATAATTCCAGACATCATTAAAGATCAACTGGTTTATGCGTATGCCTTTGATGAAGTCGACCAACGTGAAGTGTATTGGCGTGATGTGGGTACACTAGATTCATTTTGGAATGCTAATATGGAGTTGGTACAACCTGTACCAGCACTAAATTTGTATGATAAGCGCTGGCCGATATGGACTTATCAAGAGCAACTTCCTCCCGCTAAATTTGTTTGGGAAGAAGACAACCGCCGTGGTGCTGCAATCAACTCAGTGGTCTCTGGAGGATGCATAATATCCGGTGCAACAGTCCGTAAGAGCGTCTGTTTCTCCAATGTTCGTGTTCACTCCTATAGTGTTGTTGATGAGTCGGTTATTTTGCCTGATGTGGAAATAAAACGTCATTGTAGAATACGCCGTGCAATCATTGACAGAGGTTGTATTATTCCTGAAGGAATGGTTATCGGACATAGCCGTCAGGATGACGAAGCACGAGGTTTCCGAGTCACCGAGAAAGGCGTGACCTTGGTTACTCGAGAAATGCTAGGCTTACCAGTCGGATATTAATCTCACTGCATTTAAGTAGTTTGGGTATATTGTTTTGAATACTTGATACTCAAACTACTTCTTTCATCGACTCCCACTGAGCAATTTTTTGGTTTATCAACTCAGCAACCAACTTTGGTTGCTCAAGGGGAAACATATGCCCCCCTTCTTTCACTACTAAGTGTTCAAGTTTGTTCTTTTTAATAAAGGGCGCAATTAACCTCTCCTTACACACTTTGGTTTTTTCTCCGGTAATAATCATTGCTGGCAAGTTTTCAGGTAATTTGTAACGACCCATATTCAATGGAATTGTTCTAAAAATATTCGCTTCAATACGATGATCAAAATCCAATTTAAACGCGTCCGGCGTTTCTTTAACGGCAGAACTCACGTAATCGGCAATGCATTCTGGATGCATATCTTTAAATAATGCTTTGCCTTTAAAGTAACTCTCAACATCCGTATCTTTAGACCAGGTAGTACATCTATTCATTGCTTGTTTAGCTGGTGATAATCTGTCAGCAAGACCCAATCTACGTACACTTTTAAATAATAGGCTAGTCAAGCCAGTAATTAGCGGAGGGTCAAGTAACACCAGTCCTTTAACCAGTTTCGGATGCTGGCAAGCAGTTAAAAATGACACTACTGCGCCAAACGAATGGCCAACTAAATAACAGGGTTCAGCCTGCTTTTCATGCAAAAATTCGACGAGCTCAGCGACCTGGTTTTGCCAACCAAAATCAACCGGAAAATTGGGATTATGGGCCAATTTATCTATCGCAATCACCTGATGCTGGCTACTAAGAGAGTCCAACAAAACACGATAACTTCCAGCGGGAAAGCCATTAGCATGGGCAAAATGTATTTTAGAATTCGTTTTCATGTTTATATTAGCTTTCATTTTAATTTAAGTCGAAATTGCCATTTTGTAGACAACTATCATTTCTGTTTTTCACCACTTTATACTAAGAACTTAAGGTATCACTTTAAATACCTAAGTATTACTAAGCAGATTTATTTGTGCGCTCCACTGTACCAAACTCAACCCACGTTAAAAAACAAACCAAATTAATTGAGGTCAAAATGAAGGCACAAGTAAAACTTCTTTTGTTAACCAGCATTGCAAGTTTAGGTATCACTACTTTTGCAAATGCATCAATTAGCGTTTCTATGGAAACGGTTTGTAAACAAGCAAACAATCAGAAATTAGCGGTTAAAGCAACACAATCAACCGCTACGGATAATAGCTCTGCATTATTGTCACAACACTTTGCTGTGACAACCTGTAATGGCAAACAGCTGCTAGAACCCACAACTTTAGAACAAGTTAAAATATTGTCGTCTAAATCAGTCGACAACCAGCTTGCAAGTTCAACTGATTAACCGAATTGGACTATCCAATTTAGAAACTAACCATTTCCTTTGATACTTAGTGGTACTTTCCCATCCCTTGATGGTAATAGCCGCTCCTCCCCGGAGCGGCATTTTTTTATCCGTTTCTTTGCTCGGCATTTTCCCAATCTCTATTGACTCGTCTTGAAGTCCAATAAAATGCCAAAATAGATAAAAGATAAGGGACAACTAACCAACTCAGTGCCAACCTTAAGGATTCCACTTCACCATGTGACTCACTCAACATGTTACTAAGAATACCAATAAACGTTGGTCCTCCGCCTAACGCTATAATATTCAGCACAAAGAAGAATAATGCTGTTGACATTGCCCTTACTCTTACTGGTGCTAATGTTTGCGCTAAGGCAAATGATGGCCCCAGATATGCTCCACTTGTAAACAGTAATACGGTCAATAAAATGAGTGACAAGATTGGACTGCCAACCTGCAATGCCATAAACAATGCGGGCGTTCCAATCAGCAACATGCCAGCGGGCACTAAACCGTAAGCTTTTTTACTTTTCTTACCTAATTTATCAACTAATGCTCCACCAAGCCAAACTCCCGCAGCGTAGGCAGTACCATTACTGATACCCATAAAAATAAGTAAATTAAAGAAACTGAAATCAGGATGTGCTCGAACAAAAAAATCGATTATCCACGTAGAAATTGCGTAATTGCCAAAAGACCCAAAAGAAATACCAATACACATCCCCCACCACGAAGGGATAGTGAGCAAGGTTTTAATAGCCTGTTTAAATGGCACAGTCTGCATATCTGCATTACTGTTATCTCCTCCGCGTACCGGTTCTTTAACCGTAAACTTCAGCAGTAACGCCAATACAACCCCTGGCAAGCCCACACTGATCATAACTAAACGCCAATCCGCACTTCCCCCTTTGATAAGAAAGGCAGTAGCAAAAAACGCCAACATAACACCAAAAGGAATCCCCAATGAATAGAACGCTAGGGCACCTGCACGTTTATCCTTAGGAAATAAATCAGAGATCATAGAGTGTGAAGGAGGACTACCGCCCGCCTCGCCAATCCCAACCCCTATGCGTGCCAATGCAAGTTGAAAGTAACTGGTTGCAAGACCAGACAATGCGGTAAACCCGCTCCAAAGGGTCAAAGAAATTGCAACTATATTCACTCGGCTATATTTATCGGCCAACCATGCAATTGGAATCCCGACAAACGTATACAACAAAGCAAAATAAATTCCTTTCAACCAACCTAACTGCGCATCATCTAATCCCAGATCGGCTTTTATCATCGGAGATAAAATACCGATAATTTGTCTATCGATAAAGTTAAACGCATAAACTAAGGTCAATATGACCAAAACATACATTCTGTATTTGTTGCTGACAGGCTCTTGCGACGCAACTACGTCAGGACCATTTTTAGCGTTATTCGACATGTAAACTCCCAGTTATCATTCAAACTGTATTCATACTAATGACCATTCGTTAAAAATAACAAGCAAACCTGTTAACTATTTGTAAATAAAATAATTATCATCATAGAGATTGATAGATCAGTTGATTCGCGAGCTTCGAACAAGAGAAACTTTAAATCACCTCTGGGTTACATCATGATCGGTAAAATGATTCAAAACCCAACTGGACATCCGACCAGCTTACAGTTATAAAAGCATCTCTTTTAGGGGATCAAATATATGACATTAGATGAGTTATTAGCGCAGGCCAAAGAGCACAGCCTAGATGCTAACAAACAACCAACAATGACCATTCCAAAGGAATGGGGTCAAGGACGCACTGTATTTGGAGGATTATCCGCATCTATACTTTATGCAGCGATAAAGGTAAAAATTGACGATGACAGAGTTATGCGCTCCTTTAATTGCAATTTTGTTGGTCCTTTACTTGTGGATACGACTTTCGAAATAGTTGTTGAAATTTTACGTCAGGGTAAAAATGCGACACAAGCATTAGGTCGAATTGTCCAAGATGGAAAAACTTGCGTGACTTGCCAAGTCTGTTTTGGAGTAGCCAGAACCTCAAAAATAGTTGTGAAAAACAACGATACCCACACTATGGAAATTCCCAAAAAAGGCATGTTTTTACCGCAGATTCCTAAGATAACACCTAAGTTTATGCGTTTTTATGATCTGTCAATTGTGGAAGGCAGAATGCCATTTATGGGCAGCAAAAAAAGCGGAATTAGCGGCTGGATGCGATTCAAAAAACCGCCTGTAGAAATTACCGATGCGCACTTAATCAGTTTAATTGATGCGTGGCCGCCGACTATCCTGCAAATGCTCCGGTTACCTGCGCCATCAAGCACAATGAGTTGGAACATTGAATTCATTCATCCACATCAAGATTTTTCACCTGCGGATTGGTTTGCTTTTAAAGCCATCACCAGACAAGCGGCAGACGGTTATGCTCATACTGAAGGGAATGTATGGGATCAAAGCGGCCAGTTAATTGCCATTAGTCGCCAAACAGTGGGTATTTTCGACTAAAGATTTAAGCAGCTCACACAATAGCCGCAGACGCAGGACTAAACATAGCAAGGACGCTAAGACTCTGCATACCCACATGGCTTAAAGCAGCATCTAAGTCACTATCTTCTAAACCTAAGTTTTCATATAACTCAACTTCGAGGTTAGCGTGTCCAGAATAAATTTCTGGATTACAATTATCGAGAGCCAGAATATAGCTTAATTGCATAATTTGCTGTTCAACATCCGAGACTTCATGTTGGCTGTAGTGCTGTTTACTGATGGGCGTAACGATCGCATCAGGTATTCCCCACATTCTTACTAGTGTAGAGCCAATATCCGCGTAAGTTGCACCGCCTAATAACTTTAACTGTAGCTCAAGTGGGGTTTCAGTTTCGTTAATTTGCGCGCACTTTTTAGCAATTTCGGGGTTGAATCTGACCATAACCAGCTCACCCACATTATGTAGTAGACCAGAAACAAATAATCTTTCAGACTCTTTCAGTTTTTTACGTTCTGCAAAATACTTACATAACAAAGCGCAACAAACAGCATTTTCCCAAAAACGCTCTAAATCAATCACCGAAGAATCTAACTGTGTAAAGGTTCGGCATATACTGCACGCAACCACTAAGTCATAAACGGAGTTAGTACCAATGACTTGAATGGCTTTAGACACTGTTTCGATTTTATTAGGAAATTTGTAAAGTGCACTATTGGCTATTTTTAAAATTTGTACTGTTAACGCAGGGTCGAAATTTATCACGCTAGCAATGTCATCCATACCACTAGCGTCATCATCGATAAGTCTTTTTATCTGAAGCACTGAATCAGGTAATACAAAAATGTCTTTTGCTTCAGAAGCATAATCCAACGCGTGCATCATTAAAACTCCGTTAAACCTTATGGTAACTAGTGTAGTTAACTTAACAAAATTTGCCTAAAAGGTGGAACTATTATTCACAATTTAGGATAAAAATAATCCCAAAACCAATTTAGCATGATTTCATGGTTGTATTGTACAACTCTACCGCCGACATTGATTCTGTTATCGTTTGTGGATTGTTAGTTAACTGGTAGATCAGTTCTATTACCTTTTTATTCACTGGCGCGGCAATTCCTAATTTGGCCCCTTCCTCAACTATTGCCCCATTTAAATAATCAATTTCCGTTTGCTTTCCATTTGAGATATCCCACCACATTGATGTTCTGACATTTTCATCAATAGCTAACATGCGATTAGCAACTATTTTGAATATAAAATCCGGTAAACTCAAAACAAAGGGAAGAGAATGGGCAGAAACGGAGGTCACTTTAGGTAACACTATCCCTTTTGCATCGGTAACCAAAAGTAATTCACGCATCATTTGCGCTATAACCAATCTATATTTTCGCTGTTGCAACATGTGTTTCACTGGAATATTGGCTAATGCATTGACACTATTCCCTAAATTTAATTGTAACTTGGCCCACAATAACCAAGTCATTTGAGTACACATAGAAAACGCTAAAATCGGCGAATCTATACTGGCAATTAACTGCTCAGTAAAGTTGCGATCATCAATACAGCTTTCAATAGTCAATCTGCCTTCTGACCCTCGATGAAAATGGCCATCGGCTATCTCCACCACATTGAACGGCACCATAGCTCTTAACACTCGGTTATTAGGAAAGGCTGTTTTAATCACGCTCTCTGATCCCAAGCCATTTTGACAGCAGATAATGGTTGTCTGATGATTAACCAGTAATTGCAATTGCGCTAAAGAGTCCTCCACAGCGGTGCATTTTACGGTTAACCAGATAATATCAAAACTATGCTCTGTTTCTGAATCAGGTAATAAGAATGTAAGGTTGTTAACTTCCACCCGGTGCTCTAAATAGTCCGTTAAAATGATTCCTTTAGATAATTTGTTTACGCTGTGTGATCGAGCCAAAAACGTCACATTTTGGTTTTTGTGCAGTAAACTAGCGCCTAAGTAGCTGCCAATAAGTCCAGCTCCAAAGACTAAATGTTTCGCCATTATATGTTCCATTATTTAAACTTTAAGCTATCTTAAGTCTTTCCCACTTTACTGCATAGGGTTATCATCCACGACCTCCATTGACATGCCCAAAATTGATACTTAGATGACTCAGCAAGCAGAAAAATTACCTAAACAGCTATTGGCCATTGGTTACGTGTGGCCAGAACCAAACTCTTCTGCTGCAGGAAAACACATGTTGAGCTTATTAAAGTCATTTATAGCTGCCGGTTATCAAGTGTGCTTTGCAAGTCCTGCAATTCAGACTGAACACAAGATCGATCTAACTGAATTGGGGATTGAAGAAGCCAGCATCGAGTTAAATCACAGCTCTTTTGATCAGTTTGTTGCCAACTTAAATCCGCAAATCGTTCTATTTGACCGTTTTATGATGGAAGAACAATTCTCTTGGCGTGTTGCGCAAAATTGTCCCAATGCATTGCGTATTTTGGATACAGAGGATTTACACTTTTTACGTGATGCCCGTCATAAAGCCCATAAACAATCGCGGCAAGTATCTGAATCAGATTTAAAAAGTGATATGGCGATGCGTGAAATTGCCGCGATATATCGATGTGACCTAAGTTTGATTATTTCAGAGTATGAAATGAATGTTTTGCAACAGCAATTTAGCGTGCCTTCAGCGTTATTGCATTATTGTCCTTTTATGCTGGATATTAAACAACTGAAGAGATCTCCGGTCGAGTTTAGCCAGCGACAACATTTCGTAAGCATTGGAAATTTTCGTCACGCGCCAAATTGGGATGCGGTTTTATATCTTAAGCAAACAATTTGGCCATTAATTCGCAAACAAATTCCGTCAGCCCAATTACATGTCTACGGTGCATATCCGCCACCTAAAGCCACTGATTTACACAACCCAAAGAGCGGCTTTTATGTGGATGGATGGGCCGAAGATGCGTTTTCAGTATTGCAACAAAGCAGAGTGTGCATAGCGCCACTGCGTTTCGGTGCGGGTTTGAAAGGCAAGTTAGCTGATGCCATGTGGACAGGCACACCATCAGTGACAACCAGCATTGGGAGTCAAGGGATGAATGACTCTTCAATGTGGCCAGGGGCGATTGCAGATGATCCGCAAGAGATAGCGGATCAAGCCGTTGCTTTATATCAAGATGCCAAACAATGGCAACTTGCTTCTGACTATGGATATCAATTACTCGCGCAACGTTTCAATTTGCAAGTGATCCAACAGCAGTTACTAGAAAGAGTCGACTACTGCCTGACACATCTGGCACAACTCAGATTAGATAATTTTACTGGGATGATGTTACAACACCATTCCCATAAAAGTACCCAATATATGTCACAATGGATAGAAGCGAAAAACGCCAATCCAAAGTGACCTATGAACTATAATCGACTGAGTTATTTGACCTGTTTGACGATGCTTTTTTCACCCAACCATTCAATCCGATAAAGGTCTCGTCTTTTATCTAAAAAGTTACGCACTGAGCCAGTATTTTGTAAAATTTGTAATTTATCCAAATCCACGTCAACGATTAACGTCATTTCGGTATTTGGCGTGGTTTCGGCCATCACTGCATCATGGGGGAATGCAAAGTCAGACGGAGAAAATACCGCTGTTTGTCCGTACTGAATATCCACGTTGTCCACTTTGGGCAAGTTTCCGATACTGCCGGCGATAGCCACATAACATTCATTTTCTATAGCACGTGCTTGCGCACAACGCTTCACTCGTAGATAGCCATTTTTTGTATCTGTCCAAAAGGGTACAAATAGAATCTGCATCTCTTCTTCACTAAGCAAACGTGCAAGTTCCGGAAATTCAACGTCATAGCATATAAGTACACCAATGCGACCAAAATCTGTCTCAAATAAAGTAAGGCGATCTCCGCCTTCCATTGCCCAATCTTTTTTCTCAGAAGGTGTGGGGTGCAATTTATATTGAGACTCTATGGTTCCGTCTCGTTTGCAAATGTAGGCTACGTTGTACAACAAATCCTCTTCAATTAGCGGCATAGAACCGGCAATAATATTAATGTTGTAGCTCACCGCCATATGCGACACCGCATTCACGATTTCTTCGGTATAGGTAGATAGATGTTTAATTGCTTCGATCGAAGAACTCTGGTCGCCAAGCCCCATAAGCGGAGCATTGAAAAACTCTGGGAACAGGGCAACATCGCAACGGTAATCAGACAACGCATCCACAAAGTACTCAAATTGTTGCAGCAACTCCCCGACACTTTCCATTTCACGCATCTGCCATTGCACACAGCCAATACGAACAGAGTCTTTTTGATGACCAAACAGTTTGCGCTTTTTCGGTTCATAATAAATATTGAACCACTCTAATAGCGTTGCATATCCTTCAGACTCTTTGTCTTCAGGCATGTATCCACGTAGTACGCGCTTAACTTCAAAGTCATTCGACAATTGAAAGGTCAAAATCGGATCGTAGAGATCTCTGCGCTTTACTGCTTCTATGTATTTTTGTGGCGAAAGTTCATGACTATGATTTTTATAATTGGGAATCCGTCCACCTAATATAATGGCGCGCAGATTCAAACTTTGACACAGCTCCTTGCGAGCCTCGTAAAGCCTTCTGCCCAGTCGCAAGTTGCGGTATTCAGGATCGACAAAAACTTCAATACCGTACAACACATCACCATTGGGATCATGGGTTGTTAAATAGGAATTACCGGTAATTTCGTCATAGGTGTGCTCGTCACCAAATTTATCATAATCAACGATAACTGAAAAAGCGGCGGCAACCACTTTGCCATCATCTTCAATACAGATTTGCCCGTCTCTGAAGATTTTTAACATCGCCAAATAGCGTTTTTTGGTGATGGAGCCGCCCAAATTTGGGTATACCTTGTTCATTATGACTTTGAGTACGTCAAAATCTGATTCAGTTAGATTTCGAGCAAGTAATTTGACTTCATTTTCTTGAGACATATATTTCCTATCATCAGGCTTTAGAATTGCTAAGCACAACTAAATCGAACATTTACCTATTTTGATTGGCATAATGTTGGATTTTCTCAATTACCGCAGCAAGACCGTTACCGCGGGTTTCACTAAGATGTTTGTCTAACTGTATATCAGACAAATATAATTTGTAATCAAATGCTGAAACAAATTCAGCCGTTTGGTTTTGAATGGGTTCTAAAATAATCGCTAACAAGCCACGGACTATTTTACTGCTGGCATCCACTTCAAATGCTAAGCGATTTGGCGATGTGGTTTTACACAACAACCATACCTGAGACTCACAGCCAAACACTTCAGAATCAGCTGTTTTTTTATCCTCAGCTAAGCGTTTGAGGGATTTCCCCGCCAACATAATTTGCCGAAAAACCTGATCCCATCCCCGTGCCGACTTAATACTATCCGCCAACACCAAATTATGTGTTGGAATGTTCAACACCAGATTATCAACTTGGCGATTGGCAGTATCAGTGGTTTTATCAAAGGCAGCAGATTTTGCTGAACCTGTGAAGCCTAATTGCTGAATAGCGCTGCTTAACTGGGCCACAAAAAAGTCGATTTCAGCAAAGGTATTGTAACAACTTAACGAAACTCTTATGGTTCCTAAGATGTTCAATGCCTTCATCAATGGCATTGCACAATGATGCCCTACTCTAACAGCAATGCCTTTTTCAGCCAGAACAATACCAATGTCCTGACTATCATGACCTTGCACAGTAAAAGACAATGTAGCAATTCGGTTTACAGGGTCGCCATAAATAGTCACCCCGGATAGATTTTGAATTTTGTCGAGCAAATACTTGATTAAAGCGGCTTCGTGTTGAATGATTTGCGCACGGTTAACATCAATAAAATGTAATGCTTCTTTTAACGCTAGTATGCCTTCAATATGCGGTGTGCCAGCCTCAAATTTTAACGGGCTAGCTTGGTAAGTCGCCGTATTGAATTCAACATTTTTAACCATCTCTCCGCCGGTTAAGAATACCGGAAGACTCTCCAGTGCACTCTGTTTGCCATAAAGTACGCCCGTGCCGGTTGGAGCAAACGCCTTATGACCACTAAATACTAAAAAATCACAATCTAAGTTGTTCACGTCAATGGGTAGATGGGCGATGGCTTGTGCAGCATCGACTAAAGAAATGGCGTTTACAGCTTTAGCTTTGCGTAAAAAGGGCTCAACAGGCTGAATGCTACCTAGCGCATTCGAAACTAAAGCCAGCGCCACAATACACGTATTATTGGTAAGCAGTGCCAGGCCCTTTTCGAGCTCCCAAACACCCAGCTCATCAATTGGAATAATGTCGATTTGCAAGTTTTTCTTTTTTGCTAAGATTTGCCAAGGAACAATATTGGCGTGATGTTCTGTGGCCGACAGAAGAATCCGTCCACCAGAGGGAAAGTCCCTTTCTGACAATGATTTAGCAACCAAGTTGATACTTTCAGTTGCGCCTTTGGTAAATACTATTTGCTGTTTTTTTTGTGCGCCGATGAACTGCTGAACATAGCCTCTGGCATCCTCAAACTCAGCCGTGGTTTGATTGGCTAAGGAAAATGACGACCTATGTACATTGGCATTTTTAAACAGATAATAATCTTGAATACTGGTCAGCACGTTTTGCGGTTTCTGAGTAGTTGCCGCATTATCAAAATAGACTAAATCCGCATTCGCTGGATGTTGAAAAAATGGAAACAAATGACGTAGAGAAGTATCTTTCATAGGGGCATTTAATCTGTTGATATCTGTAAAATCGACTGGACATCACCTAACTATTTTTTGTGGGTGATGTCCGCAATTGATGCTAGTTGGACAGAAATATATATGTGGCCATTAGCAAATAGGATTATTCCATTAGTTCGGCAAAACACTCTGTCAGTTCTTTTGCTTCAAGCATGATGCCCTCTTCATCCTCACTCAGCGGAAATACCAGTATCAAAGTTCCGTTTTTTTCCATTCCTGGTAACCACTGCTGTAACCAATCATCTAAAAGTATTTGTTTTGGCTTACAGTCAGGAAAATCATTTTTCTCCCACGCTTTAGCGAAGGATTCACTGGGCCAAATTGGCATGCACGCATCTTCTTCAGCTTGCAGCAATAGCCAACCATTTTCCCCGAACAGCCCCCACAACTCTTTGTTTTCTATCATTTTAGACAACGCATAATCGAAACGCGCTTCAGGCTGTAATTTACTAATAGTGATAAATTCATCCGTAGATAGTTCAGGCATCAGGTTTTCCTTTTTACATCGCCAAAATTCATTCACAGCAAGCCAAATGAACAAAATTTAGCCATTTAGCTTGCAAAATACACAGTTTGATAGCTTAATTATCCTATTAGGGAAAAATATTATGCCACTGGAAACTGTGAAATCTACTATTGCCGCCCCCAATAAAAAAACCTGGGTGTACGGTGTTTTGATTCTGCTGATCTTTGCAGCACTGGGTTATTACGCTCTGTTAAATCAAAAAGATCGCACCGCTAATCATGATTATTATAGAGTGCTTTACGAAGCTTCCAATGAATTTAAAGAAAATTTAAATAAACTGGATAGTATGCACCGATATAAAGAAGGTGTTTCTTCCATACGGTCCCTACTCCCGAGTTATACCCGAAAAGCCAATTCGGAACAAAACCTTTTGAAAGCAGATGGGTTTAAATATTCAATTGCGGGGCAAACTCTGCTCGTCAGTGCAGATCTAGACGCTAATGATGAAAAGTTCGAAGCGGAATTGTCTTTTGAAGATATTCTTCCAAATCCGAAAAAAGGATTTAGCAAATATTTATTCGCAGATAAAGAAGGAAAAGTCATTGCTACCGTTGGTGATGAAAGCACAATCTCCATCGTAGAATTACGTAGTATCAATCAACAAATCCAACAAAAAAACAAACAGTTCCAATTTAATTTTAGTGAATCTCAAAAATCGGCAGCAAGCGACACTAACCCGCCCCTTCCAAGCTACAGCAATCATGTGGATATGAAAATATCCTATGGTGATTTCCGTGTATTTGTATTTCCATTCGCGCTGGAAATTCCATTAAAAAAACTGTCAGAAACCTCAGAAGACGGTGCACAGAATAAAATGGTAGAACTGGACAAACTATATTTAGTTGGACTGCTACCACAGAGTAAACTTAGCAACCGAGAAAACAATGATTGGAACCTGTCTTTGCTGGTTGTCACGCTGGTCAGTTTATTGTTCATGTGGTGTCTTCTACGTTTATATTTACTGCCCAAAAACCAATCTATTACTCGCTCATACCGCTCATTAACCGTTGTATCGAGTTATGCTTTTTTTATCGTAATTTTAGCCTTAACTTTAGGTTACATGCAGAAGTCTTTATTACAATTAGAAAAAGATCAAATAGCCTCAGAATACGCTAATTATTTAGGTCAAAAACTGCGTAAAGATATTAATCATGTGTTCAGCCGCTTAGAACAATACAAAACGTTTTATGGCGAGATGTTAGCGACACTTTCGTTATTTTCCGAAAATTCACAACCTTATGATAATTACAAAAGTGAAGATCTAGAAGCCTTCAACTTATCCATGAAAAAAGCAATTTTAAGTCTTAATGCAACACCCTGTGTTGAAGGCCGCCCAGCATATTGGTTACCAGGTAGTGCAAGTACCCCCAATAAGACTTATCCGATAACGTATAACTGCTCGGTTGCCCCCGAAAACCCCAATTTTCTAAAAGTAACATTCGATGATCACGCGATAAATGTGATGTTGAATGCGTATAGATCTAACAAAGCCGATCATGTCATATTGGATTTCTATTCTAATAATCAACTACTTGACTTAACTGCAGAGAAATCGTTAAACACCTCGGTTACTCCTGATTTTATTCAAGATCAATCGCATACCATATTATCGGCATTCGCGATCAACAAAGAAGGTAACTCAGTGCTTCCTTCTCTGAACTTTCAAGAGAGTAACGCACTACCGGCAACCTTTAATTTGTCGCACCGAAACTATTATAAAAAAGTCAGAGATCAAAAAGGTTGGGATATTGACAGGATCCCCTCTGCGATTAAAAATAATGAGTCCCCAAATCAATCTAATCTTGATATTCAACCCTCAGAAAAAAATGCGCCTTCCGGCCCGTTTAAGAATGTATATATTCAGCGTTTATTAAATGTCACTAATGGCACTCGTGGTACCACAATCTCAATGCCAATTTCGTCTGCTGATAGTGACAAAACCTATGATTACATTTTGGCCGCAGATGTATTATTACCTTCAATGTCACTGGGACAATCTCCCCCATACGATTTTAATTACATGGTGGTAGATCGCAGCACTGGTGACGTTATATTTCATAATGATTCTAGTCGCTCATTAGTGGAAAATTTGTATTTCTCTGGTGATAACCGCTCTGCACTGAGTAAATGGCTCAAAGCTGGCTTAGACCATTATCCTGAATTAGGCAGGGAACTCATTGAAGGTACCTATCACGGACAAAGTGGTCGATTTGCTCTTTCCAGTACGGTAATAGACAAATGGGCAATAGTCGTATTTTATCCAAATGATAGTTTGCAGACTTTCATGACGAACCAATTTCTTTATGTGATGACCACATTTGCAGTCATCATTGGTTTGATGGTGATAGGAATATATTCGGTACGCCATTTTGTTTGGACAAGTACCTTAAAAGAAAAGCTCAAATTACCTGCCAAACTCAATGTTAGGTTAGTCATGTTGGTTAGCTCGGTGCTCTTTAGCACAAGTTATTGTCTTTACTTCTTAGGGCATAATATCGACACGCTGTTCAGCCATGGGAATGGCTTGAATTGGTCACTTTGGTTACCCATAGTTGGTTTACTGATTGCGACTATCTTGGTATATCGCGGTTGTTACAATCATTTTTGTTTTCCATACAAAGAATTGAACGATTGCACTTTGGATTCAGCGAAACGTGGCTCCAAACGACTCATTATTGCGGTTCTTATCGCGGTAGGGATTCACTTTTTATATCTACAAAAAACGGCTAGCACACCAGAAAAAACGTTAGATTTTCACTATCAACAACTGGCTTGTAATTGGCTTAATTACGAAAGACAAGAAGTCAATTCAATTGGCTTAAGTCGCTACCCCAACTCTATTACTTCAACTCGAATTACGCCCACTAATTTACTGCCCTTAGATCCAAAGTGGCGAGCACGTTTGACCCGTAAAGATGGGGATTGTCAGAATCACTCTGCGCAAATCCACCCAGACGATTACCCTAGTTTGAGTTCTGTTTTTGGCGCCACCTATTTATGGCAATGGATAAATATTTATATTCTCGATAGAGAACTTGCAGCCAGCTATCAACCCGACTCTGATTTTCGAAGCTATTCCCATAAAATGCCGGGCGGGCTGATCAGCTCAATTGTATTTTACACTGCGCTATTTGCTGTGATTATTTGGGCATGGTTTAGATTCAACACCCAATTATTGTGGAATCGTCTGTATTGCCCTGAGCGTTTTTTGCAGCATATCAATAGAATGACAAGTTCAGTGCAGACATTGCATTTTGAACAACGCAGTCACAACTTAAAAATTGAATGTGACACGATAAAATTAAACGGCATTGGCTTGTCACTTCTGTTACGCAGCATGAATCTTAAGTCGGCGGTTGCTGCAAACGACATGCAAGCAAACCATCTTTTAGCAGGATTTGAAAAATTATTTTCGCTCAGTCCCTGTTTACAAAAATTCAGTGAACAAAGTAGCTTTTTACCGAATTTAAAACTGAATATTATCAATCAAGATCCTAAGAAGATCGCGGTTGAAATTTGGGACATTGAAACCTGCTTAGAAAAAGGTGAATTTAGACAATTGTTGCTCGACTTAATCATGGAGATTAAATCACTGACGTTATCCGGTCAATTAGATAGTTTTACCATTTACACTGGTTTTCACAGCTTGCAACGGGTCAAAATGAAAGACCCCTTAATGCTAGAACAAAGCAGCGTATTGGATCATGCCGAATACCTTTCTTGGGCAGAATGTTTAATGGACTTCATTGTGGTAATTCCTGAAAGCTTTAAACAAGGCATTGATTGGCAAATGTTGAAGGAAGAAGTGGATGCGTTTCCAGAGTTACAATTTTTACAACAAGAAGTTGAACAATCAGAACAACTAGAATCTTGGGCGCACATATGGAAACGAGATGAACAACTCAACATTGAAAGCCGCTGGAGTACCATCAATTACATATTGCTTAATGCAGAGGCATTATACCGCTTCAAATGGGAATCTTGCTCCAGCGCTGAGAAACTCGCTCTGCTTAATTTGGCTAAACGTCAAAAACTAAACCCTGCAAATACCCAAATGATTGAACATCTTGCCCTTAACGGTCTGATTACTGTGCGCAAAGGCAATATCGATGTTATTAATCGTAGCTTTAGCCATTTCATCTTGCATGCAGAAACTAACGCGACTCTAAACCAATTGGTTAAACACGGTGAAGAAGGTTTGTGGAAAAGCTATCGACTGCCGTTGGGAGTCATTATTATTTTAATTATTGGAGGTATCGCACTTACCTCAGGCGAATCTATTTACATCATTGCAGCTTCCATGGCTGGCGTACTAGGCACTATTGCCAGTGTCACCAATAGTGCCAATCTGCTTCGTGGTCAAATGAAAGATTAATGTCTATGTAGCCAATAATTGAGCACTATATAAAAATCGAAACAATGGATAAATAAAGGCTAGCGACAGCTTTTGTGTGCGCACTCCACTAACGGCTGGTGAGCGGCATAAGTTAGCGATAAAACACGAAAAACGCGCAAACTCTGCCGACTTCAGTCTACTGTGGATTGCAGCTCTTTATTGGGTGGATTTCTCATCCCGTTCACTTAAATGCGAAATAGGTTCGTCTCCCATCCTTGGTACAGGTGGCTTAGGATAGTCAGTCCAATAAGTGATATGAAGCTCTAGGTTATTTGCCCAACTTTCATCTCCCCCTTCGGGATACTGTCCCTTAATTAATGTTTTCACATTCATATTAGGAAGTTGCAGTTGGGATTTATCAGAATCACTGGTTTCAAGACCTTCAGCTTTGGCAAATTCAGTAAATTGCCCCCAGTAATTGCTATTGTCAGCGTTCTCGCCCTGCGCGCTATCATTTGTAACAGATAATTCAAATTTGCAGGCAACACCATATTGGAACAGGGACATCCAAGGTTTTTCGGGGGCTCCTTGATCGTGCAGCTCTTTTTGCTGAACTGGCGTTCGATATCCTTCAACGAGTGTAATCGGAACATTTTTTTGTGTCAGATGCGTAATCAAATTTTGTACTTTTTGTCGCATTATCGGGTGTAAATTTTTTAAGACGGTATTGAGTGTCATGGTTGTTTTCCTTCTATTCCTTCTTTATCTATTTGTTTTTTAAATAAACGGAAATATTTAGTCGAATACTTATCCAATACTTCAATAAATCACTTTGAACATCATTACTTTACACGTAATCTCTATAGTTGCATATTTTTTAAACAGCTTGGTTTATACTTTGAAAAAACTGTTTTTTTTAAGATCCGCAAGGCATCATCGTTAAGAGGAAACTGAATGAGTAGCTTTATTGCTGAGTTAAGACGACGCAATGTATTCAATGTCATAGCGGGTTACGCTGTCATTGGCTGGTTAGTCATGCAATTAGCCGTGGTGTTGGAAAGCGCATTACACTTACCAACTTGGTTTGACACGATCGCAACAATCCTAGTGATAATTGGCTTTCCTATCGCGGTTTTACTCGCTTGGATTTTTCAATTTACGCCTAAAGGTTTGGTTCGTACCGCAAAAAACCCCGCATTAAGTAAAGCGGCTAATTCTAAAAATACGATTACTATTTTTACATTAACTGGGGTAATTAGCGCTGGACTGATCACGCTGATGTGGATGCATTTAGGAAAAAACACATTAGTCGATGAAAACCGAGAAATCACTCAGCAAACAAGCAACGCAAATGTTGAAGTCGTTACCAGCTCTGCGACTCAGTCGATTGCCGTTTTGCCATTTGATGATTTTTCAGCAAGCAATGATCAGGGTTATTTTGGGCATGGAATTTCTGAGGAATTACTTAACCTATTAAGTCGTATCAAAGGCTTACGAGTTGTATCGCGCACCTCATCTTTTGCCTTTGTGGATACAGATTCGACCGTAAGTGAGATTGCTAAAGAACTGAAAGTCGCACATATTTTAGAAGGAAGTATACGTAAATCTGGCAATACTATTCGCATCACAGCTCAACTGATCAATGCACAAACTGATGAACATATCTGGTCTGAAACCTATGATCGTCCTTTGTCAGCGCAAAATTTATTTGCAGTACAAGACGAAATAGCCAGTAAAATAACCCAACAACTCAAGGGAAAGTTAACCGTAGTGCCGTTAAAAGATTCTGATAAAACCTTGTCTTTAGAAGCCTACGAGCTTTATTTGCAAGCCCGCGAAAATCAGAAATTACGCTCGCCAGAAAGTCTAGCCCTAGCAGTTCAAAAATTTATTAAGGTCATTGATCTAGATCCAAATTTTGCACATGCCTATTCAGGTTTATCAGACACTTATTTGCTGATGGAAGCTTATGCCGGCTTAGATAAACAAGCATCCCGAGACAAAGCATCACCATTAGTTGCCAGAGCACTTGAGTTAGCGCCTAATTCTGCAGAAGTGCTAGCAAGTGCAGCATACCTAGCAAAAGATAAGAATACTGCCGCGTCCATCAAACAAGCCCAACAATATGCGACACAGGCCATTGAGGCGAATCATAATTATGCTAATGCATACTTTCTTTTAGGCGGTATTTTGTGGGAACAAGGCAAGCTCGATGAAGCAATTGAGCAGTACAAAAAAGCGAGACTACTGGATCCACTTTCTAACAATATTTTAAGTAATCTTGCGCGTATTTATTTATCCGTTGACGATAGAGTGAACAGCAAAATCATTGGCGACGACTTAGTGCGATTGCACCCTACCCAACCTTTTGGTTACAGTGTTTTAGCCGATCTTGCTTTTAAAAGTGGGAATTATTCGCAGGCTCATAGCATGTTGCAAAATGCCTATACCCTTAACCAACAAAGCACGAGTATCAACAGAAACCTAGCTAGGCTATATAATTTAGTCGGCTTATACCAGCATGCGCTTTGGTATAACGCTAGTCCTACTAGCCAAGTCTGGCACGGCATTTACACAGATAATCTAGGATTGGCGGCCGAGCAGTTAGCAAAAGTCACAGACATGACAGATATTGCATGGTTTTTATATTATTTACGTGACTATGAGAAAACCAACCAAATTGTGAACGCTTATATTGAGGCCTATAAGTTGCTCGACAGGCCCATCGAAAGTGCGGCAAGTGCAGACTTTATAATTGCACTTGCGCAAACTCGTCAAGCACTGGGAGAAAATAATGAGCAACTGTTAAGTATGCTAAAAGAATACTTAACTAACAAACCCACTCAACAAGTAAGTAACTTAAATGAAATAAAACAACGTATTTTGTTTGCCACTCTTACCGGCAACCATCAACAGAGTTATAAATGGTTAGAACGGATGAGATCATTGGGCTATATAATGACTTTTATCGATCCTATTTTTGATGAGATAAAAAGTATTGCTGAATTTCAAAACCAACAACAAGATATGCGTGAACTAAGGGATAAGTATCAATCGCAAATTAAAGCACAATTGCGCACACCTAACCCCTTATGGATAGTTCCTCCTAGCGATATTTAGGACAACTTCATCGTGCTAACTCTTAGCCCGAAATAGCACTAAAAAACCTAACTTGACAAGCGTTGCGCCAAGCCACTACTTCTTAAACAGACATTGTTTATACAAGCTTGCAGGCTCTCTTTGTGACTGTATAACACAAACTTTTCCCGTGCACGGGTAAGGCCAGTATAAAACAATTCTCGGCTTAATCCTTTGGCTGACGGATTTAAGTTTACGTCGGGCAAGCACAGATATACCTGATTAAATTCAGAACCTTGGCTCTTGTGAATGGTCATGGCATACACAGGTTGATGTTCAGGCAACCGGCTTAACAATACACCTTTGTAACCACCTTCTGCGGTCTTGAACCACGCTTTTTTTAATTCTCGATTTTCAGGATCCGGCATTACTATCCCCACATCACCGTTAAATAATCCTAAATTATGATCGTTACGGGTTAACATTATTGGTCGGCCTATGTAGTCTTTTTCATCCATTGAAATAAAACCCTGACGATCTAATTCCCGAGTAACTTGATAATTGATGTTATCCACTCCCCACTCACCGGATTTATGGGCGCATAAAATTTGTTGATTTAATAAATAGCTGAAACCTTGTTTCAAATCCCCTTGATTTACTGACAAAAAATAGGCTTTTAATTGACTAGCGTATTGCCGCGCGAATACTTGTACATTGCCATCTTGATGCCAAGTTAAGGTAGCTTGTTCGGTATCAGTGAGTATCGATAAAACAGCATGGGCATCACCTTCAATAACTTGTTCCGACAACAAACCGATTCCACTTTCTGACGAGAATCTGTGACTTTTTCGCAATTTAACTAAGCAGTCCGCGATGGGACTAGTACCACGACTTTCAGGTCGTTGGGGAATATTTTGGTCACAAATGCGAATAATCTGTTGCGCGGTATGCAATGAATATTCAGGGTATGCTTTACCCAATAACGCGGAGTGACAAATATCGGATAAAACACTGCCAGTCTCAACCGAAGAGAGTTGATTGTGATCTCCTAACAACACGACTTTTGTGTTGATGGGAATCGCACTAAGCAGCCTATACATCAATGGTAAATCTACCATCGACGCTTCATCAACAATCAATGCATCCACATGCAATAAATTTTCCGCATTGTGCCTAAATTCAATTTGTCCCGGTTGACTTCCTAATAGTCGATGAATTGTACTGGTTTGTAGATTTAATCCCGTTTTGTAGTTATCCGGCAATGATTCTCGCGCTGACACTATAGATTCAGTCAGCCGTGCTGCTGCCTTGCCCGTTGGCGCAACGAGTTGTACTTTGAGCTCTTTTCCGTTGGCGTGTTGAAGGGCAAACAACAAGGCTAATAACTTGGCAACTGTGGTTGTTTTACCTGTGCCGGGCCCTCCGGTTATAAGGCTAAAATTACGTGTCGCTGCAATCCCAACCGCCACTTTCTGCCAATCGATTTCGGTTTGATCTTGCCCCTCAGGAGCACTAAATAATTCATCAACAATAGGTCTTGCGACGTCGCTAGACACTGTCGTTTCTACTGCTAACTTTTGTTGAATGATTTGGGTTAAACCCATCTCATATTGATAGTATCGCTGCAAATAAATGGCATTTTGCGCGAATATTAATGGTTTTCGAGGATCTTCAACAGGGTTCGAAGAAATACAATAACTTGCATGAATAGCCTCAATTACCTCATTAATACTCGAAAATCCGAGTAATTTAATTTGCTTGAAAGTAAGCTCATGTAAATTTAAACAACTGTGTTGCTGACTCAAACGTTGACTCACTAGACCTGAAAGCAGCGCTATGTTTTGGCTAAGATGGCTTTCCTGCTGAAAAATAAAATGCGCAAAAGCACTATCGAGGTTAGAAAGGCCCATAGCGCTAATTTGACGCTGACAATTAGTATAAAAGTGCGTATCGAGAAGACCATTTACCATAAATCCATTTGCTCCTGACTGGTACTTTGTGGCGCAGCAAAAGAGTCTATTTCCTCCCCTTGAAACAACTTATCAAGGGATTCAATTATGACTTTCTCTGGTTTATAGAAGTAAATTCCGCTGCCTGGGTAATGCTCTGACATTCCCCGTAAGAACAAATAATATGCGCCACCGACATGCTGATCATAATCATAATCAGCTAACTTACTTTTCAAGAATCGATGTAAGGCTAAAACATAGAGCAAAGACTGCAAATGATAATCGTGCTCCACCATGGCTTTTTGCATTTTATCTTCGGCATAGTCAGCATAATCAGGACCTAAGTAATTAGATTTATAATCGGCAACGTAAAAACGGCCATCTAAGCAAAACGTTAAGTCGATATAGCCTTTTAGCATGCCGTGCAATTGGGTAAATTGATATTGCCTTTTACTGGTTTTAAAAACCTTATTAATCAATTGATTAAAAGGTGCTGCTTGCACCGAATTTAAAGGTAGATGGAACTCCATTTCAGGACAAACTTGGTCCTTGGTTAACGATGCCAAGGTAAAAGTCGTGTTAGTATTTTTGCTATGAGTGAGCACAATACTGGTGTTTAGCACGTCTTTTAGCCAGATTTCCACTGTTGCATTCCACTGCTCATCAATACCAAACCAACTGCGTTGCTGTTCAATCACTTGAGAAAGCTGGCTAGGCTGTTGAAAATCAATATTTTCTAACACGCCGTGTAGGAAAGAACCGGCTTGCGCGCCTCGAGTAAACTCAAATCGACTTAAATTATCTTGCGCAGAATCGAGTTCCACTTCCACCTCTTGGGCTGAAAAAGTTGAATCGAGTTGATTTATGGTTTCGCTTTCGTCGGTACCAGGTTGCTCATGCTCAACATGAAATTGATTGCGAGCAATCGCAGAATAGCTCGTTATCCGCCAGTTAGCATCGATTGGCGTTTCAATGATATTGACTGCCAAGGAAGTATCTAAAGTTAATTTATCAGGTCGGTACGGTAATATCTCCGGTTCAATATGCACTGCGGTGTATCCGATATCACCATACTCTGCCAAGCTCTGAATTCGCTGACCGATAAAACTATTGGTTGGTTCAATATTTTCTAGCGAAAGCAATTTCCCTAAAGCAGTGTGAAATAATCCAGAAACAGATTGGTTTTTTCCCAAAGCAGGATTCCAAATCCCAACAAAACAGTTGTAAACAGCGCGAGTAAGTGCCACATATAACAACCTTGTATCTTCGGCTAAACGTTCAAAATCTGCTTTTTCTAAATTTTCAGGAGTGTTTTCAAAATCCATGGTCAAGTGAAAATCTTGATCATGAAATAGCGCTTCCGATGCGGGTTTATAAGAACACCCGAAAGGCACAAAGACATAGGGAAACTCTAGCCCCTTGGATGCATGAATGGTAATAATTTGAACTAAATTGCCGTCGGTTTCTAAACGTAGTTGATGGGCTTCATTATTATGATCTGGCTGCTGTATTTGTTGCCCCAACCAATACAACAATTGATTATCACCTGGAGTGATAACACTTTGTTGCTGCAACATTTCAACTAAATGCCTTAGATCAGTTAAACGTCGCATGCCATCGCTAAAATGCGTCATTAATCCAGTAAACACGTGAAAATGCTGCATAACTCGATTGAGCGCCATCATAATACCAAAGCGTTGCCAGTGTTGCTGCCAAGTAACAAACAGCTCGACTATTTGCTGCCAAGCTGATTCACTGGTAAATAACTGATCCAACTCTACGCTATTGAAGCACATTAGTTCACTGGTCAATGCTGCTTTAATCCGCCTTTCGTCAGAAGGGTTGACCAATGCATCTAGTACACGATACAAGTCCATGGCTGTTTCTGTGGCGTACACGCTATGGCGAACCAAAAACACACTGTCTACACCTCGAGATGCCAATGCCTGCTTGATTAAGTTTGCTTCATTACGATCTCTAACGAGTACACAGCAATCTTTGGCTACAACGTCGCGTTTTAGTTGCTCTAATTCTGTTTGTACATTTAATTGACCGTGCTGCAATAGGTCAACAATAATATTTGCCGTATGGCCGGCCAAATCAGTCTTTGCATCTTTATTCCCAATAACATCTTTAGCACCATGTAGATGATAGAAATTTAAACTGGCATACCGATTTTCATTCGCTTCCAAAAAAGTGGACTTAGATGCAGCCTCTACGGGAAAAAATGGAATCGCTTGTTCAAACAAGAAGCCCTTATCGCTTTTTGCAAACAATTGGTTTACCGCTTCGACCAAAGATTGCTGTGAGCGCCAGTTTGTCGCTAACGTAAACTGCTTTTCATTGCCGATTTGCTGCTTAGCTTGAATATAGGTGTATATGTCAGCACCACGAAAACCATAAATAGCCTGTTTAGGATCACCAATCATGATTAACGAATAGGATAAATCAGGATTTTCTTGCAGTGGATAAACTTGGCTAAACACATTCAATTGGCAATGATCGGTATCTTGAAACTCATCAATCATTGCGGCTGGATATTGTTTGCGGATCAGATCGGCTAAGGTTTTGCCATTTTCTCCCATCAAGCCATCATTTAAACGAGTTAGCAAATCATTGGGTGACAATTTGCTGGTGCGCGCTTTAAACGCTTCTAGATTTTTCCGTACTTGCAAAAGTGCCGTGTTTTGAACTGCATTACGCAGTGCTGTCACAAATGAATGTCGTAACATCTCTGTTAATTCAAAACGCTTAAAATTTAAATCGCTTAAATCTGGACTGGTTTTAGAACGTGCTTTTTCCACTTTTTCAGGAAAAAAGTCGATCCAACCTTTATCAAACGGGCAGATAACTGAATCACTTTGACAGAAATCATCCATTACCCGGTAGATATCTGGCTTACCCAGTTTAGTATTGCCCTTGAGCTTAGCTTGTTGCAATTGGGCCGACACATTATGCTGCAGCCACCAGCTTTTTAGGCTGTTTGTACTGTCGATTAGTTGTTCTAATAATTGATTCGCATGGCTCAACGTAAGCTGTTTACTGGGAATGAATTCCCGCTCTAAAATCCCCCTCAACGACTTTATTAAAGGTTCGGGGCCTGACCAAATACTACGCACATACTGAACCATAGTTTCCGATAAAGGCACGATTTCACTGCGCCAAAAATCTTCAACTGCTTGTTGTATCCAAGTAGATTGGTCTAACTCTAGCTGTTCGTCAAAAACACTGCCACTGGCAAATGCGTGTTCAGACAACATCCGTTGACTAAAGCCGTGAATAGTAAAAATTGCTGCTTCGTCCATTTGTCGTGAGGCCAACAACAAGGTTTCGCAAGCCAGAGCCATATCAGCCGTATCATCGATTAACTTTTGAATAAAACCATCGCTACTGTGGCCTTGATAAAAGTCCAAATAAGCACTGTGCAAACGTCGTTGAATTCGTTGTTTTAGCTCTGCCGTGGCTGCATTTGTAAAGGTCACAACTAGAATCTGTTCTACTCCCAACCCTTGACGCTGGTCGGATTTAGTTAAATTCAAGCCCTCACTTTGATGCCCAAGCAACAAGCGTAAATACAAATTAACAATGGTATAAGTCTTACCTGTGCCGGCGCTAGCTTCGATTAGCGAAGCGCCTAAAAGTGGGTAGCTGTAGGTATCAAGTTGCTTCATTTAGATACCTTATAATCGAATATTGGCGCAAAAATCATTTCGCTCAATTGTTTAAATTCGGCAAAGTTAGCTGACAAATCAGGGCACACCCGATGAATATTGGTCTCTTGACCTTCTCCTGAGCTAAAAATAGTGCCATTAAACTCAGCTAAGGTTTTATCTATATCTTGAGTTTCCAGCCATTTTTTTGCGCTATTGGCGAAAAACAAAGGGGGTTTATTAAGACCAGAGGCAAATACATCGAATAGAATATTTAAATATTCTATTGCTTGGGCTTGAGGTACAACAGTCAATTCTAATGGTTTCTCAATATTAAGATATCGAGCGACACCACTTTTTCGCTCCGATGATGCGCAATAACATAGCCATTTCAACCATAATTCAATCATATCTTTACCACGTATTTTACCGGCTCGATATAACACTAAATCTGTACCGTAGATCTGTTTTAGCCAACCTTGTATAGAGCCGTTTTCTAGGGCTTGGTCAACCTCTACCAAGCTTGCTTTTTTGGCTTTAATATTCTCTATCAATTGATTACGTAGACTCTCAGATGAGCGCCAAATTTGATTGAAACTTAATGGGCCAGCAGCACCGGTGGGCAACTTGCCTTGTGCCAAATAATCCTGATAGAACTGTTGTTGGAAGGCTTCTTCGTCCATTTGAAGTTTTAACATACTATCTAAAATAGTGTCGTTTAATTGAAACCGAGTTAATGAATCTATATCAAAAGGTTCTTCATCGACTAACTCATTAAAGTAAAGTGACAAACTGGTGCGCCAACGTTGGCGAAAGAAAAATTTGGGCGGATTCTGGAAAAAGGCGATTAAATCGTTCAATTCTACAATGAGTTCATTATCTTCCAGTTGACTTGGCAAGGTTTCAGTAAAAAAATGGGCATCTAGATTTTCAGACATTTGTGCATTCAGTACTTTTAACCAAATTGGTTGATAACTCTGTAAATTGTTGGATTTATCAAAATACTGTTTTGAAAATGGCTGCAGTCCATGGGGTTGCATTAAATGCTTGCTTAGTTGTTGCTGGGTCTGTTCAACCGGCAGGCTTAATGTGTCGGCTACACAAAATACCTGTTGGCAGTAATCCAATAATTCGGTTACTAAAATAGACGGATTACGCTCTGAATTATCACGACTACTATTACCAAGAAAGCTGACATAAAACTCTTTACGTGCTGATAAAATGGCTTCTAAAAATAGATAACGATCATCCATTCTGCGGGAGCGATCGCCTCTGCGATTCTGGGTTTCACGCATTAAATCGAAGCCAATTGGCACAGTCTGCCGCGGGTAGTCCTGGTCATTCATCCCCAACAAACAAACTATTTTGAAGGGAATACTGCGCATCGGCATTAAAGTACAAAAATTAACTTTACCGGCTAAAAACCGCTGCCCTACTCCTTTGTCTTGCAAGCGCTGTGTCAATTCCGCAACAAATACGTCCTGACAAACGTCTTGATTAAACTGGTTTATATGATCTTGCATACTTTCCAATGCTTGACGCAATTGGTTTAAATAGACTTGTTCGTTTTCATCAACTGAATAAATTAATTCTATGAACGACAAACTTTGTTGTACCTTGTTATCTAAAGTGTCGCTTTGTAAGCAAAATTTCAGCACATTTTGCAGAAGCAAAGCAAATTGGTACAACTTACCTAACGCAATAGCTCTTTGCCCTTCGATATCTTTATAGGGGGCAATTGGAAGATTTTCAGACACTCTACCTGTGAACAAAAATTCACCGCTCATGGCGTAGCCAGATAACAATCGTTCGAGCGCAAAAATTAGCGTATTCTGAGATTCTTCAGGTACTGCCCAACGAGTTTTATCATCGCCGCTTAATCCCCAACGAAAACCAACTTCAATTAACCAATCTCGAATATCTTCGTATTCGCTGGCAGAAATATCAAAGCATTTTTGAATTGCGGGGATTTCTAAAAATACTAAAATTTCAGATAGGCTTATTCGACTCTGATGTAAATTGAGTAGATTAATAAAGCTTTCAATAATATGTGATTCTTGCGCTGCATTACGGTCTGAAATTCCATAAGGAATAAAGAGATCCGACTCCGCACTACCAAACACCCCATCGATATAGGGTGCATAGGCTGCGACATCGGGCATCATCACCACTATATCTGACGGCTTTAGTTGTGCATCTTGCGAGAAATGGCTCAGCAAATGATCATGTAACACTTCCAATTCTCTGACTTTCGAGTGACAACTATGAATTTGCACCGATTTGTCATCTTCTGATATCTCTATTTTTGGAAATTCCACACCATTGGTTAACAGTTCATCGGCTGACAACGGCGGTTGAGTATCGCGCATTGTTAACTCATACATTTCATGTTGTAACCAACTTAATAGCGTATCAGGTTGCACCTCGACAAATATATCACTCGATTCTGCACTGCTAGCCAACAGCATTTCCAAGTAATCACGCCCTGGTTTCCCCCAACTCGCCAATAAAGGATTGCCAACGTCGAACAATGCACTGCGCTCAGATTGGGTATCGCCTTCTTTTAATTTATGTCGGCTCAAGGTATTTTCATCCACAATGTCACCCCAGAAGTGTTGACTCGGGTTACTCCAGAATAAAAATACATCGCGATGCGCAGCCAATGCTTCAAATACGTCTAATTGCTGCTGTGGCAAAGTAGAAATGCCAAATACGTATAGCGTTTTTTGCCCCCTAGCCGGCTCACTTTCTGCTATTTTTTGCAGTAACTGGGCATGCAAGTTCGCTCGATGATAGACAGATTCGCCCAGTTTACGAGTCTGCGCCACCAGCGCTCGCCATAATATTGGTTGCCAAAGATGTGACGTGATGAGTCTACCATCAACGCTATTTTCACCCGTTTCCCAAAGATTAATCCACTCAGGACGATAGACTTGATATTGATCGAACACATCTGCAATTTTTTGACATAGCTGATAAAACTTTAACTCGCGGTCCCCGTTGAGATATAGCTTTATCTCAGTAAATTCAGGCGTGTCTAAAAAGCCCTCGAGAATACTCATTAACTTCCAAACCATATTAGGCTTAGTGAATGCAGAAGTTTCAGGTAAATCATTAAAAAAGTATTTATATTGCTGCCAAATATAGCTTGATGGCAGTGGAAATTCGATGTTGGCTGCTACCCCTAAGGTTTCGGCAATGGCAATTTTAATCCATTGCGCCATTCCTGGACTTTGCACAATAATAGTTTCTGGGACGAGTAACGCCGACAAATTGCCTTGTGCTTGAGGTGAATTTTGAGAAGGCTTTGGTGATAACTTGTCTAACAAATCAGCCTGTAACACTTCCATTTTATTTGACTGAATTAAATGCAGCACTCAACACCCTCTTCCTTACTTTTTCATGTTTATTAGGATCATGGTAGCGCGTTTAATCCAGTTCCAGCAAACACAAATATCAGCTTTATCGAAACTACTGATTATCTTTATTTTCAACTAAGTAGCTTTGTTTGTTAGAATCACCGGCAAAATTTAGTCGATGAGAAAAACATGAAATTTATATCATTTAATATAAACGGTATTCGAGCGAGGCTGCATCAATTGCAAGCGCTTATCGAAAAACATCAACCAGATGTTATTGGACTACAGGAAATAAAGGTGCATAACGATCAATTTCCTTTAGAGGATGTTGCCGCTATGGGGTATCACGTTTATTTTCACGGACAAAAAGGTCATTACGGTGTGGCAATGTTGTGTAAAGAACAGCCTAGCGACGTGCAGTACGGATTCCCTACAGATGATGAAGAAGCGCAACGACGAATGATTATGGTGACATACCCATTACCCAACGGCGAAAGTGTGCGAGTACTGAATGGATACTTCCCGCAAGGTGAAAATCAAACCCACGAGACCAAATACCCAGCAAAACGTAAATTTTACCAAGATTTAATGGGTTACTTAAATGATAATCACTCACCTGATGAAAATGTCATTGTCATGGGCGATGTGAATATTTCGCATACAGATTTGGATATAGGAATTGGTGAAGAAAACCGTAAACGTTGGTTAAGAACGAAAAAATGTAGCTTCTTACCTGAGGAGCGTGAATGGTTAAATACACTGTTTGACTGGGGTTTCGAGGATGGCTTCAGAACATTAAACCCTGACGGCGGCGAGCAATATAGCTGGTTTGACTATCGTTCTAAGGGATTCAATGATAATCGTGGTTTACGCATAGATTTAATTTTATCCACATCTAAGTTACACGAAAACCTAAAAGAAGCGGGAATCGACTATGAACTTAGAGGAATTGAAAAGCCTTCTGATCATGCACCTATTTGGGCAACTTACGAGTTTTAAATGTTTGAATTAACTTTCCTTCAAATCTCAGCATGGCTGATCTATTTACTCGGTATAGTGTTTGTTCTAACACGAGTATCTTTTGTTCAATTTAAGCACAATAAAAAGCTCCAACATTTAGTGCTGGGCTCGTCCGTTTCAGTATTCGGTTTATGGCTTTTCCGTGTAGGCGTAGAGCCAGGATTGGATGTACATTTTTTGTGGCTCACAGCAATGACCTTGCTGTTAGGCTTGCGTTGGGCTTTATTAGCAGGGTTTTGTACCCTGCTAGTGTCTACCGTAGCCGGATACGATAGTTGGCAGATGTTTGGAATCAATGGTGTATTGGGGATCAGTATTCCCATTGTCACCAGTTATTTGATTTATAACTTTTCGTTTCACAAATTACCTAGGCACTTTTTTGTCTATGTGTTTGTCTGTTCATTTATTGCTGGCGCGGCGATGATCGCTGTAAAAATGTTGCTACTATCTGGCTATTATTATGTGGATGGCATTTATGACGCAGACACACTTTATGACTCTTACTTACTGTTAATTCCTTTATTACTAATGTCTGAAGGTATGCTCAATGGTTGGACAATGACCATATTGGTTATTTATAAACCAACCTGGGTGTATACTTTTTATGATAAACATTACTTACTAGGTAAATAATTCAGTAGGATTAAAAAAGGGCGGATACATTTATCCGCCCTTTTAAATATAATTTCGACTTATTTGTCGAACAATATGTCGTGAACATTCTTCAAATCAGTTTTGCCTTCAATGATCTCATCAGGAGTCAGTCCTGAGATTTCATGCGGGAAAACCAACCATTCATCACTTTCGTGAATAAAGTAATCAGGTACCATTTGAGTTTTGTTATTTTCCGGTTTGTAATACGGACAAGCAACACGAATATCTTCTGGCATATTCAGCCTAGAAAGCTTTTTAATTTGTTCTATTAGCGCATTTACACTGCGCCCAGAATCAAAAACGTCATCCACAATCAGTAAGCCATCGCTAGCATTAGCATTTTCAATCAAGTAATGCAGTCCATGTACCTTGATTTCTTTAGATTGTTTATCGATTCCATAATATGACGATGTGCGCACCGCAATATGGTCTGTTTCAACTTTTTTATAATCAAAATATTCTTGAACGGCGATACCTATGGGAGCTCCCCCTCGCCAAATACCTACAATAAATTGCGGACGAAATCCGTCTTGATACACCTTTGCAGCCAAACGAAAAGAGTCTTCCAACAATTTCTGTGCAGTAATATACGTTTTTTGCATTAATTAACCTTAATTTACAAATACTCAAAAAGCACTTCTGTTAAAACCTATGTGTTTTTGAATATGATTTTTCTATGTTTTGCCAATTATAGCGAAAGCATTCGATAAAGTGTTGAGAAATCCAATTCAATTTATACCTTACTCGTATTTCAGTGCCTCAGCGGGTTGCACCCTTAACGCTTTATATGCCGGATAAAGGGTAGCAACAAAACATAAACCAATGGATAGCAATACCAGAGAAACGATTTGCTGCCATCGAATATCAACTGGCAAACCTTGCCCATCCCCCACAGCTATCGGCATCCCTAAAATGTTTAAAATAGTATTTAATTGTGTCACCAACAGGATCCCACAAATCAAACCGATGACCGTACCTTTAATACCGTTGTACAACCCATTGATCAAAAAGATAGTAATGATGCTAGTTCCGCGCATTCCTTGGGTACGCAAAATAGCGATATCCCCCCTTTTCTCTGTGACCACCATCACAAGTGCTGAAACTATGTTAAATGCAGCCACTGCAATAATTAGCAACAACATCAATGACATCATGTTTTTTTCCATTTTTACGGCGTCAAATAAGGGCCCTTGTCGAACCCTCCAATCAACCGTTGGCAGATCAATTTGTTGCTCAACTTTTTGATATTGAAAAGCATCATCTAGAAATAAACGAGTTTGTTGCAATTTATCCACTGATTTGCGCAATAGTTTGGCATTATCTTGAATATCGATATACACCACTTTATCGTCCAATTGTGAGGCCAAATCAAACAGTCCAACGACACTAAACAACCGCTGACTAGGCATTCTTCCCATTGGAGAATATGAACTTGCTCCTGCCGATATCAAACGTATCTGATCACCAGGGCGAATACTCAATTTGCTGGCTAAAGCTCTGCCCATGATAATATTGTATTGGCCCGTCTTTAATTGACTAAACTGCCCAAAAATCATATTTTCAGCGACAATAGAATGCTGTTGCATAAATTCAGCGTCTACTCCATGCAGTAGCACTCCTTGTATCCCTCGGCGTGATTGCACTATACCTTCACTTTCAATAATAGATGTTATGGACTCAACACCTTCAATTTCAGCCAACTGTTGTATTTCAGTAGGAGTTGACGCACGGGTATCGGCCACTATGTGAGGGGTAATTCCTAACATGCGATTTTTCAACTGCAATTCAAAACCGTTCATTACCGAAGACACGGTGATTAGCGCAATTAACCCTAGCGCGATTCCTACCACTGAAAATAAGTTAATGAAGGCAATAAAATGACTACTTTTACTGGCTCTTGCGTATCTAAGGCCGATAAAAGTGGAAACTGGATAAGACATATATGAGTATTAAGCCTTTTGGGGAATTAATTAAACCAATATCTATTGAACACAATAATTACCCTTTGGCTATTCATTGTGGACGATAAACTGGCATAATACGTGTTTGAGATCAGCTAAACAAGAAACAAAATAGCATCACTTTGTTAAACTACAATCAAAGACTTACTGAGTCTTTGTGGTTTAATTGAAAGAATTTAATAATTGCCATAATGGCGTTGAAACCTAATCAAACGGGGAAACCATGGATCCAATTAGTTTGGAACAAAAAATGGCTCAATTTCATGAGTTTTTTACCATAAAGCATCAGCTCAGTGTGAATATGACCCCAGTAAATGACGGATTTCAACTTCCAAGTTTAGATGAATTAGTGAGTCAAATGCCCTATGCGTTTAAAATTGCAGCAGAGATGTCAAATATTGACACCCAAGCGCTTAGACCGCTGCGCAACCTCAGCGAACACGCGAAAGATTTAACTGACTTTCTAAATCATCAAAACAAAAAATTAGATTTGATGATGTCCTATATTCTGCAGCAACAAGATGATCCGCAACACCGCTATGTGTCAGTAGAATTTGGTGGCGGAGGTATTATATTAAAACGCAATGCGCCTTTAGCAGAAGGGACTTTAGTTGAACTTAAAATATTTTTAACCGAAGAATCCGCCGCTGTTTACTGTTATTCAGAAGTAATCAAAGCAGAGCCTGTTGGTGATGATTACCATATTTATCTACTTTTTAGTCGTATCCGCGAAGAAGACCAAGAATTACTGGTTAGAGCTAGTTTACATATGCAGACATTACAGCTTCGCGCCCGCTCGAAACAACAAAACAATGATTCAAATTAATGATAACAAGTATTTTTACCCCTGAGTTACCTCAAAAAGCCGGCAATATTATCCAATGGGGCAATATGCATGGCAGTAGTTTATCCCTAGCAATTGCTAACGGAGCGAAACGAAACCCCGGTTCTACCCTATTGGTGACAGCAGACACTCCTACGGCTTTAAAACTAGAAAAAGAGCTACATTTTTTTCTTGCCGGTGCTGGCGATGATGAATTAGACGTTAAATTACTACCCGATTGGGAAACCTTACCGTACGATAATTTTTCTCCACACCAAGATATTATTTCTCAGCGTTTAGAAACATTGTTTGAACTGACTCAAAATAAACGCTGCATTTTTATTGTACCGGTGAACACCTTATTGCTCAGAATGCCGCCCGTGGATTTTCTCGGGCGTTATCTATTGATATTAAAAACCGGACAGACCTTAGATATTGACGAGTTTAGACTCAATCTAAATAAATCAGGTTATCAACACGTTAATCAAGTAATGGGGCATGGTGAATTTAGTATTCGCGGCAGCATTATTGACTTGTTTCCAATGGGCAGCAATGAACCCTTTAGAATAGACATGTTCGATGATGAGGTAGATTCGATTCGTCACTTCGATCCGGACAATCAACGCTCTGGCGATAAAGTAGAGGGCATTAATTTATTGCCTGCTAGAGAGTTCCCGACAGATAAAGATGCGTTAAAACGCTTTCGTGAAAATTATTTAGATACCTTTGAAGCAAATAACAGCAAAGATTCAATCTACTATCAAGTAGGCAAAGGCATTATGCCTGGTGGTATTGAATACTATTTACCGTTATTTTTTGATGATACAGCCACGTTATTCGATTACTTGCACCCAAACACCTTAATCATGACTTACGGTGATTTGTCATCTGCTTGCGATTTCTACTGGGCCGACCTTAACGAACGCTATGAACAGCACCGTTACAATCCAGCGCGTCCCTTATTACCGCCGCAACAGATATTCCAACGCTACGAAGAGCTTTTTGCAGGTTTCAAACAATGGCCACGAATAAATCTTTCAAGACAAAAGTTAGAAGAAAAAGCAGGAAGGATTAATTTAGCCACCGATGATATTGGCGAAATAGCCATTAAGCATCAAAATAAAGTGCCCTGGACGAGCATAAAAGAATCCGTTAAAAACTGGCAAGAAAAAGGACAAAAAGTGCTTTTTTGTGCAGAATCTCAAGGGCGAAGAGAAAGCCTTTTAGATCTTCTACATAAAGCACAAATTCCCGTAAAAGCGTTTGAAAATATTCATGCTTTTTTGGCCAGTCATGAACCTATTGGCATCGCGATAGGTTTGGCAGAACACAGTTTTCAGTTATTGGAAGCTGACGGCGAACTAGCCTTTATCACCGAAACTCAATTGTTAGGGCATAAAGTTAGTCAACGCCGCTTACGTGAAAAACGTCAAGCTACCGATGAAAGTGCGATTATTCGTAACCTTGCTGAATTGACGCAAGGCCAACCTGTGGTTCATTTAGAACACGGTGTAGGACGCTTCTTAGGCTTACAAACCCTTGATGCTGGCGGATTGACCACAGAATATTTGTCCATTCAATACGCTAAAGAAGCCAAACTTTATGTGCCTGTGGCTTCATTGCATCTAATCAGTCGCTATAGTGGTGGTGATTTAGACCATGCACCATTGCATAACTTAGGCTCCGATGCGTGGAGTAAAGCACGCAAAAAAGCAGCAGAAAAAGTACGAGATGTGGCAGCGCAGTTATTGGATGTGTATGCACGAAGGGCCGCTAAACCAGGCTTCGCCTATAAAATTGACTGGCCAGAATACCAATCTTTTGCTGACAGTTTCCCTTTTGAAGAAACAGATGACCAATTGCAAGCCATTAATGCTGTTATTCAAGATATGGGCAGTCCTAACGCAATGGATCGGCTTGTTTGTGGTGATGTCGGCTTTGGTAAAACTGAAGTAGCGATGCGAGCCGCTTTTTTAGCTGCGAATCAAGGCAAACAAGTCGCCATTCTTGTGCCCACAACCTTGTTAGCGCAACAGCATTTTGAGAATTTTAAAGATCGATTTGCTAACTGTCCTTTCAGAATAGAGGTGCTTTCGCGTTTTGTAACCGGTAAAGACCAAAAACAAGTGATTGAAGGCATCGGTAATGGCAAAGTAGATATTGTTGTAGGCACTCATAAGTTATTGCAAGATGATTTGAAGTTTAGTGATTTAGGGTTAGTTATCATCGATGAAGAGCACAGGTTTGGAGTACGTCAGAAAGAGAAATTTAAAGCCTTAAGATCTGACGTGGATATTTTAACTCTCACAGCGACACCAATACCCAGAACATTAAATATGGCATTGAGTGGTATGCGCGATTTATCCATTATTGCCACTCCCCCTGCTAAACGTTTGGCTATCAAAACCTTTGTACATCAGCGTAGTAAAGAATTATTACGAGAAGCAATAATGCGCGAAATTTTGCGCGGTGGTCAGGTCTACTTCCTTCATAACGAAGTGGATACGATTGAAAAAACAGCAGCTGAAATTGCAGAAATAGTACCAGAAGCTCGTATTGCAATTGGTCATGGCCAGATGCGAGAACGTGAACTTGAGCGAGTAATGAGTGAATTTTATCATCAACGCTTCAATGTATTGGTGTGCACCACCATTATTGAAACCGGTATAGATGTGCCATCAGCAAATACGATTATAATGGATAGGGCCGATCATCTAGGATTAGCCCAATTGCATCAATTACGTGGACGTGTGGGCCGCTCCCATCACCAAGCCTATGCATATTTGCTTACTCCACCACCTAAACGTATGACAAAGGACGCTCAAAAGCGCTTAGATGCCATTGCGAATTTAGAAGATCTGGGGGCTGGATTTGCGTTAGCCACCCACGATCTAGAAATTCGCGGCGCAGGCGAGTTATTAGGCGACGATCAGTCTGGACAAATCGCCACTGTTGGATTCTCGTTATATATGGATATGTTAGAACAAGCGGTAGAAGCGCTGAAGGCTGGCAAAGAACCATCCTTAGATGATGCTCTATCAGCTCACACTGAAATAGATTTACGCATCCCCGCATTGTTACCTGAGGATTATATCGGTGACGTAAATACCCGTTTATCCTTGTACAAAAAGCTGGCAGGATGTACAAATCTAACTGAAATAAAAGAATTTCAAATTGAATTAATTGATCGGTTTGGCTTATTACCTGACGCGGCTAAAAATTTAGTCCGAGTCGCAGAATTAAAATTGCAAGCTAAATCTGTTGGTATTAACAAAATTGATGCGACAATAAAAGGCGCAGTAATTGAATTTTCAGACTCCACCAAAATCGAACCTGGATACATTATCCGAATGATCCAAACCAAACCCAATAAGTTTAAATTAGAAGGTCCGGATAAATTGAAAGTGATAATTAACAATGATTCGGCCAAAAGCCGAATAGACGTTATCGAAAACCTACTGAATGATTTTAGCCGTCAGGTAAAAGCCGCATGAAAGGTAAACTAAATCTGTTCTCTGTACAAAAGCGTTTTAATCTAGGCAAATCTTCTGGGCGTCTAGTAATCTTAACTTGGCTTTTTATGTCGATGAGTTTTGTCGCCAATAGCCAAGAAAAAGAATGGTGGTTCGACGTTGAAGTCATCATCTATAAACGCAATATAGACCCAGCATCCATTGTTGAAAAATTTCCAGGCAAGTTGCTAAAAGGAACATCTAATCACGGGTTTGAAAACTTGTATGACTATTTATATCCTGATTTAGAAGGAATTTTTACTGGTCTTCCCTTATGCTTCTCTGATTCGCAGCAACAGCAAGAAATTAGTTCAAAAATCATAATGGATGATAGTTTTGGACAATTCGAAGCATTTGATAAAACTCAGTTCACACTTTCCAGCGACGAGACTGCAAATGATACTGTGGTTTATGCAAACCAAGAGGTTGCAAACCCAGGGTTAGACGGCTCAAATGCCACTGGCTCTTTAGCTTATTTGGATGTTTGGCAATTAGATTTCCAGTTAGAGCCGATACATTTACCAGAAAAACTATTGTGTCGATTGCCTGATGAAAAACCGCTTAAACCTTTTATTGAAAAAGTACCTACCCTAATCAGTAATATTGAAGATCCCAGTTTACGCCATACCCAATTATTGTCTGCGGACAGTTTTCAATTAAATGAGCTGGCAAGAGACATAAACCGACAGAGAGGATTAACCACTTTGTTGCATATGGGATGGCGGCAACAAACGCTTTTTGGCCAAGATAATGGACTTGCACTTCACCTATTTGCTGGCAAAAATTACGGCAAAGAATATGATCCTTCAACGGGAAATCGACTTCCGGATGAAAATCTAGACGCATCTTCAATCAATATGCTGACATCATCACTAACAGAGCAAGACAGCAATCTAAGCACTGCTGATTTAACCTCCATTGATCTTGCACAAACGAGTCAGCAAGCAGACTTAATTGAACAAATAAAACTAGCGTTAAATAATGAAAATTTTGAATTTAACGAGCCGACTATTGACATCCTCGACGAGCCTTCAGTTGAAGATATAAATACTTCAACTAATGTGAACGATATCTGGGAACTAGATGGCACGGTAAAAGTGTTTTTACGCTATATTCAGCGTACTCCGTATCTGCATATCGATAGCAATATAGATTTTCGTGCTCCCGTCTTTGATTCTCCTGCTTACCTTAGAGAACAAGCGGCCGCAAAACAGGTACAAGAATCGTTACCAAAACCGGATCGTTTACAAAGTTATCCGTTTAACCAATTACGTCGTGTGATTAGTAATCAAGTGCACTATTTTGACCATCCAATGTTCGGAATGATTATTCAAATAAGACGTTATGATTTACCCGCTTCTTTTGATAAGCAAAAAACTACAGAGCAATAAACTTGAAAATATATACTAAAACAGGTGACACCGGTAAAACCCAAATTTATGCAGACAAAGTGGTTCGTTTAGATAAGAGTGATGAGGTATTAGAATGTTACGGCACTTTAGATGAGCTGAATGCGCATATAGGGATGTTGATAAGCAACACTATGTGCCCTGTCATCACTGCGCAAACTGAGCTGTTAACGGATATTCAGAAAAACCTGTTTCAAATCGGTTTCGCTATTTCAGCCAATGCAACTTTAACAGATAAAGATGTGCAGGCAATAGAAACCAATATTGACAGTTTGCAAGCTGAACTCCCCCCTCAAACCCACTTTATTTTGCCAGGTGGTCATCCAGTCGCTGCACAAGCTCAAATATGTCGAACGGTGACCAGAAGAGCAGAAAGACGCATGGTTGGGTTACTTTCAAATTACCCCGTACCTGAAGCGTGCTTGCAATATCTGAATCGCTTATCTGACTATTTATTTGTACTGGCCAGGGCCGTCAACCACCACTATGTAATAGACGAAATAAAGGTTTAGTCAGGTTAACTTAGAAAGTAAAAACAGTTACACCCGTGATGACCAAAGCAGCAATAATATTTAGCATCACTCCTTCTCTGGCCATGGTTTTAATACTGAACTTTCCGGTACCATAAACAATAGCATTGGGAGCTGTGGCCACCGGAAGCATAAATGCGCAACTTGCACTCATTGCAGCTGGCATCATCAATAATGCTGGATCTATGCCTGCAGCTACTCCTGCGGTAGCTAAAATAGGCATCAATAGTGTTGCCGTAGCTGTATTCGAGGTTATCTCGGTTAAAAATGTCACAAAAAGACACACCGACAGAACCAACAATGGAACTGGCAATTGTGACAAACCATTCAACCAGCCGCCCATAACCTCACTCAATCCTGATGCGGAAAATGCTTTAGCAATACAAATCCCGCCAGCAAACAACAGTAACATTCCCCATGGAATATCATTCGCTGTGGGCCAATCCAAAAGCGTTTCTTTTTTACCTTGTTTATCCAAGTTGCCATTAGGAACTAGGAACATTAATACAACGCCAAAAAGGGCAATACTGCTATCGCCAACATAAGGCATATTAAACCAATCTGTCCAATAAGGTCTTAAGACCCAAGCCAGAGCAACAATCGAAAAAACAATTAACACGCGTTTTTCGGCTACCTGCCAGCTTCCTACTTTAGGTAAATGGCAATCATCCATGGTCTTAAGGCCTCGAGTTAACCATAAAGCCATCAAGGGTATAGCGATTATTACAACAGGCACCCCAGTCTTCATCCATTGAAGGAAATCAATTTCATGTCCTTGTACTTCTGAATAGACACTCATGAAAATAATATTAGGGGGTGTACCAATCGGCGTGCCTACCCCTCCCAAACTTGCGGAATAGGCAATTCCCAACAACAAGGCGACAACAATCTTTTGTTGTTTAATATGGGGAACGATGGCTAATACAATGGGTAACAACATTAAGGTTGTGGCCGTGTTTGAAATCCACATACTTAGAATAGCTGCCGTTAGCATAAAACCAAGAACTAAACGTCGCGGACTTTGACTGCCCGTCATCCTCAACATATATAGTGCAAGTCGGCTATGAACGTTAGATCGCTCTAACGATTTAGACAACATGAATGCTCCCATCAATAATAAAATGACATGGCTGCCCAGAGCAGATGCAGCGTCTTTATGGGTAATCACCCCCGCCATAGGGAAAGCAAAAAAAGGAATAAGTGATGTTGCCGGAATTGGCAGTGCCTCTGATACCCACAAAGTAGCAATGAATAAGGTTATAGATGCAGTAATGGCAATAATGTGGCTTTGTTGTAATGAAAAATATAAACCCGCATAGACTGCAATAGATACAACAAATGCAGCACCAATAACCGGATAATTAACTTTCATTAAATTGACCTAAGGTTTTTAATGCCATTTGGTATTTCGCCGTTTTTTGTAACTCAGAAAAACCTGGAAAAGGCCCCTTGCGCATACTTTTCACTCGCCCTGTTGATTGGTAATCACTGGGTAAACCATCGATGACTTGGGCTGCGTCATTGGGACTGTTACACACCAATGTCATATCACAGCCTGCATTTAAACCGGCTTGCGCACGCTCTACGATTGAGCCCAATTGCACCGCACCTTGCATCGATAAATCATCAGTGAACACTACGCCGTTAAAGCCAAGTTGTTGACGTAAAATTTGCCCAACCCAAATAGGAGAAAAGCCAGCAGGTAAAGCATCTACCGCAGGATAGATGACGTGGGCTGGCATCACCGCATCTAGCAAACCTTGTTGATGTAACTTATCAAAAACAGTCATATCAAGCTGAAATATCTGTTCTTTACTGCGTTTATCTACCGGCATTGCAATATGTGAATCTTCCTTAACATTGCCATGGCCTGGAAAATGTTTTCCAGTGCACTTCATACCAGCACTGTGCATGCCATGAATAAAGGCGCTGGCAAGTGAGACAATATGTGTTGGATCTTGATGAAAACTGCGATTTCCGATGACATCAGATACGCCATGAATATCTAAAACTGGTGCAAAACTAATATCGATATCAAATGCAAGTAACTCAGCAGCCATTAGCCAACCAAAGGTATTTGCTTGTGTCAGCATCAACTCAGAGATCTTGGCGTCAGCCGCACAAAAGCTACCCATTGCCGGTATCGCACTGAAACCTTCACGAAAGCGTTGTACCCTGCCCCCTTCATGATCAACAGCAATTAACAGGTCGTTACGCGCATTTTTTCGTAGCTCACTAACCAACTCTTTAAGTTGTTTCTGATCATGGTAATTTCGTGAAAATAGTATGATTCCGCCTACCAGCGGATGATCTAAGATGTCTTTTTCTTCGGGTGATATTTCATACCCACTGACATCCAGCATTATTGGTCCCATTGGGCTCTCATTAATAATTCAATTGGATGAACAAAACTATATAAGAATGAATGACATAACTAAAGTGAAAATCACTTTTCTTGTGTTATGCCGCTATTTTGAGTTTTGCATACGTATGTTTCTATCAAAAGCAAACGCTTAGGTTACAATAATGTTAACAGCAGAGTTTTATCTCAAATAATAAAAATAAGAGAATAGTATGCTAGCGGTACAAAAAAATCTTAGTAATGGTTTTTACACCCTCCTTAGTTTACCAGCAAGTGCTATGGGGTTTGCACTATCAGTGCAAATAGCCGCGTTAAGTTGGATATTAACAACCCAGTATGGTTTAGATTTACACGATGTTGGATTTGTCTGGGCAGCAGGGCCAATTGCAGGGATCCTAGGGCAAGTAGTCGTTGGCGCAATTAGCGATAACATATGGTTCTGGGGAGGCCGAAGACGGCCATTTATCATCATTGGTGGTGTACTTGCCTCTTTAAGTTTATTAGCTTTACCCAATATCGGTATTATTTCTGCTGCACTCAATATTGAAGCCATTTTAGGTATTGCCGTTCTTATAGCGTTGACACTAGATTTATCAATCAACATAAGCTTCAACCCTACTCGCTCTATAATCGCGGACGTAACTCCTAAAGGACATGAGCGCACTAAAGGCTATACATGGATGCAAACCGTATCCGGTTCATTCGGTGTTTTGGCCTATGTGATAGGTACATTTTGGAATAATTACGCGCTAATTTATGTGGGCGTTGGCTTAGTATTAGTGATGTCTATTTTGCCACCGCTGTTTGTTACCGAATCCCGTTCTTTACAGCAAACGGAATCTGCCACTCCTCACCCAAAATTAGGTTTTTGGAATGGCTGTAAAGTGATTGAGCCGCTATGGGGGTTTATTCTTTACTCGGTGTACGCGTTTACAGTAAAAATCGCTAATATAGATATTCATCACTATTGGATAGAAGCAATCTGCTTAGTGATAACCTTGGCATTAATTTTAAAAACCCTCATCAGTAAAGAAGTCCAGAACCCCGATGGCACCAGTGAACAGGGATTTAAAAAAGTGTTGGCCGCTCATGCGTTCACATGGCTGGGGGTACAGTCGATGTTTATCTATATTATTGGCTTTATTAAACAGAACCTACCGGAATTGACAGATAACCAAACAGGTCAGGTTATCAGCGCAGGCTTTCTTATTTTAAGTGTGGTTTCAGCAATTTTACCAGCGTTATTGTTAGAGCCATTGGCTAAAAAATTAGGCCGTGTGAAAATACATACTTACTGCATTGCATCGATGTCTTTAGCATATTTTGTGCTGTCTCAAGTTGGCGAAAGCAAATTAAGCATTTATATAATGATGGCGTTTTTAGGGATCGGATGGGCCGCAACTATCAGCCTGCCTTTCGCAATAATGTCGCAAAAAGTACATGCTGCAAAAATGGGCTTGTTCATGGGTTTATTTAATCTATCAGTGGTTCTCCCTCAATTAGTTTCCAGTTTAGGAATAGGAAAATATATAAGTCAAGTGGACAACAAAGACTCACTATTTGTGATTTGCGGTGTTTGTCTTCTAATTTCCGCTTTAGCTTGGCTATTTATTAAGGACGATTTACCCCAAGATTTAAAGATAAAGTAAATTAAAAAACCTTAATGGAACTAATGCCCTTGCTCTTGAGAGAGGTATCCTCAATCGCCTGAATCTCAACCTCGCGAACGTGATTTTTCTATCAAGTTGAATCCGAGAATATCTATTTCCTATCGCTTATGCTAATTTTTATAGAACCAATGTATAATTACTAAAATTTCGATGGCAGTTATAATTGTAAAGAGAATCAATTATTCGTAAACCCTGTCGATTTATTTTTAACTTTATAAATATGCTCACGGACAATATCACTTCGAAATTATTGAGAACGACTCAAATCAAATTCAAATTGAGCAATCGAAGCCAAAACTATTGTTAAATCGTTATACAGGTCAGCAGAACTAAACAGGCATCTCTTGTTAAAATTGTCTGACTAGGAGTTTGTAACATGACATCGAAAAACAGTAAAAAGGCACCTTCTTTAAGTAAATTTTTTGAAAAACCCGATGAGATTGAAAAGTATTTTAATGCTGCTTTCAATATCACAGGAGATCCCATTTTCGTTAAAGATGAAGAATGCAGATTATTACTTGTGAATGATGCATTTTGTAAAATCTTTGGCTTAACCAGAAAAGAAGCATTAGGTAAAACCCTTGCGGAGAAAGTAACAGCAAAAGAACGCGAGCATTTTTTGGCCGTCGACAAAAAAGTGTTACAAACTGGTGATGAAATTCTATGCGAAGAAACGTTAACAATATTGGGGGCCGAAGAAAAAACCGTACTGACTAAAAAAAACCGATTTACCGACTCTCAAGGGAAACATTTTTTAGTCGGTATCATTCACGATATCAGTCAACGAAAACAGGCTGAATTGCGGGTCAAGTCAAGTCGTCACGTGTTAGAGCTGATTTCTCGAGGTAAACCTTTACGCGAAATACTACACGCTATAGTACAGGTCGTTGAACAAGAAAATCCCAATATGCTTTGTAGTGTTCTGTTATTAGATGAATCACAAAAACATTTAGTTATTGGCACTGCAAATGGCCTACCTCAATTTTACAATGACGCTATTAACGGCATAGAGATAGGTATTGGAGTGGGTTCTTGTGGAACCGCAGCGTTTACCAACAAACGAGTGGTAGTAGATGATATTAATTGCCATCCATATTGGGCTGCCTATAAAGAACTCGCAAAAGAAGCTGGATTAGGCGCATGTTGGTCAGAGCCCATACGTTCAACTACTGGAACAGTGCTAGGTACATTTGCCATTTATCATCATGCTCCACACCAACCGACTGACGCAGATCTTTTGCTGATTGAGCAAACCGCGAGTTTGGCAAGTATCGCCATTGAGAAAAAACAAGCCGAAGAAAAGCTGGAACGAGCAGCCAGCGTATTTACCCATGCCCAAGAAGGCATCATGATCACCGATGCCAATGTTAAAATTATTGAAATTAACGAAGCATTTACGCACATTACCGGATATACACTTCAGGATGTGCAAGGAAAGGAGCCCAGTATTTTGCGCTCTAATCGCCACTCTACGGAGTTTTACGATGAAATGTGGGAAACCATTGAAACTCAAGGTCATTGGCGTGGCGAAATTTGGAGTCAACGTAAAAATGGCGACATATATCCAGAATTAGTGACCATTAGTGCGGTAAAAAACTCCACAGGCAATGTTCAGCATTACGTATCTTTATCCACCGATATTACGCCAATGAAAGCATATCAAGGACAACTAGAACGTATTGCCCACTATGATGCTTTGACGAATCTTCCAAATCGCGTATTACTTGCAGATAGATTGAGCCAAGCGACCATGCAGTGCGAACGACGCAACCAATCGTTAGCCGTAGCATTTATGGACTTAGATGGTTTCAAAGCCATCAATGACACCTATGGACACAATGTTGGAGATGAACTGCTTATCGCCGTTTCCCAGCGAATGAAAGAAGCCTTGCGCGAGGGAGATACTCTGGCTCGAATCGGAGGAGATGAATTTATTGCAGTGATGGTTGATTTACAAAAATTTGAAGATACTAAACAAGTATTAAAAAGATTATTGAAAGCGGCATCAGATCCAGTAAATGTTGGCGATGCGTTGATGCAAGTTTCAGCCAGTATTGGCGTCACCCTTTATCCCCACGACAATGTAGATTCCGATCAACTCATTCGTCATGCCGACCAAGCTATGTATATCGCCAAACAAGCAGGTAAAAATCGATTTCATTTGTTTGATACCGCAGAAGATATTGCACTCAATACACAACGTGAAAGTATTGAAAATGTAAATATCGCTTTGCAAAAAGACGAATTTGTACTGCATTATCAACCAAAGGTAAACATGCGAACCGGTGAGGTTATTGGAGCTGAAGCATTAATACGTTGGCAACACCGAGTGAATGGTTTGATACCGCCTTTAGCATTCTTACCTTTAATAGAAGGTCATGTAATTAGTTTAAAATTGGGGGAATGGGTTATCGACAGCGCTTTGTCGCAAATACACCAATGGCAAAAAATAGGCTTAGATATTCCGATAAGTGTAAACATTAGTGCTTATCAATTACAACAAAATAATTTCACAACTCGTTTAGCTGCATTGTTGAGCGCCCACCCAGAAGTCAATCCAAATCGATTAGAACTGGAGATACTTGAAACCAGCGCTTTACACGATACTAGCCTCGTATCCACAACAATGAATACATGCCAAGAACTAGGCGTCCGATTTGCGATTGACGACTTTGGCACTGGATACTCTTCACTTACCTATCTCAAACGATTACCAGCATATTTAATCAAAATAGATCAAAGTTTTGTACGAGATATGTTGGAGGATACTGATGACTTAGCGATTGTTCAAGGCGTGGTAGGTTTAGCGAATGCTTTCCAACGAAAAGTGATCGCCGAAGGTGTAGAAAGCATTGAGCATGGAAAGGCCCTTGTAAAACTGGGTTGCGAACTAGCTCAAGGTTACGGTATAGCTAAACCCATGGTAGCTGAAAAGATACCGGATTGGATTTCAAAATGGCAATCAGAAAACGCTTGGCATCTTAAAGTTAACTAGCATTCTTCCATCACGCTAATTAAGCAATGGTTTTCTGCGCTTATTGCCGGGAAATCCACTGTTCTTTAGCCAATTGTAAATACAATTCAACATCCCCACTCTCGCCTGCTAACTGTTCAGCTAATGCATGAATTTGACTATCTCGAGTTTCAATCAGATTATCTGAACGCTCAAACAAGTCTTGCGCTTCTGGGTAATCGAGTTTCAACTGTTGGATATCTTGAAATGAAAGATAATGTTGTTGGAATTTTTTCACAAAAATTTGTCTACAGGCTAAAAACTGCATAAATCGCAATCCATTATCACCAGAGATTAAGGATACTTCAGTGGCAGGCAAATTAGCGGCTACTGCGATTTCAATGGCTTTTTCCTGTAGCGTTTTAGCAAGCTCAATGTCATTATTTTCAACAGCTTGTTGCATCCCCAGTTTAAACTCATCATTGTTTAAAATATCTTTGTATGAGTATTGTTTAATATCATCCGACTGATTCTGGGATGGATGATTAGGTAAATCAGCGCTTAAAACAGTTTCAGGTTGATTTAACTGCGTTAAGGCGATAACTGCCGCAACAATTAACGTTGCAACCAGTAAGAGTTTTTTGGCCATTTAAATTACTATTTAGATTAAGTGAGCGGATTCAGTAAAGTCCAGATTTTAACCAGCTTATTAGGAGGTTTATCCGGTAATGAAACTGTCTCACACCCTTATAAAAATAAGGGTGTGAAATACTCGATTTAAGAGTTTGAAGGTTCCGTATTTTCCACACGACTTTTGAGTTTTTGACCTGGTCTGAAGGTCACTACTCTGCGTGCTTTAATCGGAATATCTTCCCCGGTTTTAGGGTTTCTACCAGGACGTTCATTTTTTTCACGTAAATCAAAGTTACCGAAGCCGGACAATTTTACTTGCTCTCCGTCTTCAAGTGCTTCTCTTACTTCCTCAAAAAATGATTCAACAAGATCTTTAGCATCCCGCTTATTAATTCCCAATTTTTCGAACAAATGCTCAGCCATTTCAGCTTTGGTTAACGCCATAAAGTCAATCCCTCAATGATGCCCCGAACTTTTCTGCTAACTGGGACAGAATGTCTTCAACTACCGCTTGAATATCATTTTCTTCAAGCGTTCTTGTTTGGTCCTGTAGAGTAAGAGAGATTGCCAAGCTTTTATAACCGGCCTCTATTCCCTTGCCTCTGTACACATCGAATAAGTTTAGGCCAACTAGTTGATTTCCGCCAAATTTTTCGATGTAAGAAATTATTTCACCTACAACTTTATCTTCCTCTACAACGATAGCAATGTCACGTCTATTAGCAGGAAATTTTGAAATTTCTTCAGCTAATGGCAGTTTTTTGCCTCCAATTGCATTGAAATCAAGCTCGAAAACGAATGTTTTGCCGTTCAACCCCAATATTTTGGTAAATTTAGGATGCACAGCACCGACATATCCGACCAACTCTTGATCACGATAAATTTGTGCACATTGGCCTGGGTGAAGAGCTGAATGCTGAGCCGCTTTAAAACTAAACTCAGAAAGATTAGCTGTAGTTTGCAACAAAGCTTCTACATCCGCTTTAACATCGTAGAAGTCAACAGCACGGTCTTCCATATTCCAATGTTCATTGTTGCGATTACCACATATCACACCACCAACAACAACTTCTTGTCTTACACCGGTTTTCTCATTCTCATCAGGTACGAATCTCAAACCTGTTTCAAATAATCTGACACGACTTTGTTGACGTTTTTGATTGTAAGACACGGACTGCAATAGTCCTGTCCACAAACTAACACGCATTGCAGACATATCAGCAGAAATAGGATGAGGCAACTGCATACCTAAGGCGTCAGGGAATAAAGCACTTTGCACTTTAGGATCCACGAATGAATAGGTTATCGCTTCTTGGTAATCTCGCTCTACCAACGTTTGTTTTAGTCTGTCTAAAGTAAGGTTTTGTTCCTTATGGACCGACATTTTTAACTTAGCAGTGGGCGCTATTGTTGGAATACTATTGTATCCATAGACTCTGGCAATCTCTTCAATCAGATCTTCTTCGATGCTGATATCAAATCGATAAGCAGGTACAACAACCGTCCACTTATTATCGGAGAAGCTAACGTCTAAACCTAAACGAGTTAGGATATCGGTCACCTTCGCGTCTTCTACATGGATTCCAAGAATACGCGTCAGACGCGATGCTCGCAGTTGAATAGTCTTTTGTGTTGGAAGATGCTCTTGGCTAACAGACTCAGTTATTGGTCCAGCTTCACCACCAACAATATCCAAAAGAAGTTGGGTCGCTCGCTCCATTGCCACTCTTTGTAGCTGTGGATCTACGCCACGCTCGTAGCGGTGTGATGCATCAGTATGCAAACCGTATTGACGGGCTTTGCCCATAATCGCGTCAGGCGCAAAAAATGCACTTTCTAAAAATATATTCTTAGACTCATTTGTGACACCGGATTCTAAACCACCGAAAATCCCAGCCATTGCTAATGCTTTACGTTGATCAGCAATCACCAGTGTATTGGTTTTTAGCTTAGTTTCGTTGCCATCCAGAAGCGTTAATTTTTCATTTTCACTGGCAAAACGGACAACAATATCGCCATCCAATTTATCCAAATCAAACGCGTGCATTGGGTGACCCAGTTCAAGTAAAACGTAATTTGTTACGTCTACCACGGGATCAATACTACGAATACCGCTACGTCTAAGTTTCTCTTGCATCCACAAAGGTGACTTTGCTGCAAGGTTTATGTTTTTTAATACCCGGCCTAAATATCTTGGGCACGCTTCAGGTGCGACAAGTTGGATTTCTCGAGTATCCTCAATTTTACTATCAACGCTTTCTATTTTTGGTGCGTTCACTTCAACCTGATTCAACACACCTACTTCCCGCGCTACCCCTCTGATACCAAGGCAATCCGCTCGGTTAGGTGTTAAATCGACTTCAATAGTGACATCGTCCAATTGTAGATAGTCACGAATATCCTGACCAATTGGCGCATCACTAGGAAGCTCTACAATACCGTCATGATCATCGCTAATACCTAACTCAGAAAAACTACAAAGCATACCAAACGAAGGCTCACCTCGTAATTTCGCCTTTTTAATTTTAAAGTTACCTGGTAGTACAGCGCCAACAGTTGCTACAGCAACTTTGATGCCCTGTCGACAATTCGGTGCACCACAAACGATATCAATTAACTCGTCTTCTCCGATGTTAATTTTTGTCACTCGTAACTTGTCTGCATTAGGGTGTTGTCCACACTCAACAACTTCGCCCACTAATACACCTGAAAACTCGCCTGCAACCGGATCAACTGCATCAACTTCTAAACCGGCCATACTAAGTTGTTCTGATAATTGTTGTGTTGATATTGCTGGATTAACCCACTCTCTCAACCACTTTTCACTGAATTTCATTTTATCGAGTCCCCTTAATTAAACTGCTTGAGGAAACGAAGATCGTTCTCAAAAAAGGCACGAAGATCGTTCACACCGTAACGCAACATGGTAAGACGTTCGACTCCCATGCCAAAAGCAAATCCAGTGTATTCTTCTGGGTCTATGTTAACCGCTCTAAGTACATTTGGATGGACCATGCCGCAACCCAGTACTTCTAACCATTTGCCGTTTTGTCCCATCACATCAACTTCCGCTGAAGGCTCTGTAAAAGGAAAATAAGAAGGACGGAAACGCACCTGTAAATCGGCTTCAAAGAAATTATTTAAAAAGTCATGAAGTACACCTTTAAGTTCCGCAAAACTGACATTTTTATCCACCATTAACCCTTCCACCTGATGAAACATAGGCGTATGAGTTTGATCGTAATCATTACGATATACACGACCTGGAGAGATAATACGTAGCGGTGGCTTTTCTACTTCCATGGTACGAATTTGCACACCTGATGTTTGCGTACGCAGCATTACATCAGGATTAAAATAGAAGGTATCATGATCAGCACGAGCTGGATGATTAGCGGGTATATTCAAAGCATCAAAATTATGGAAACCGTCTTCCACTTCGGGCCCTGATTTCACGGTGAAACCTAGTTCTCCAAAGAAACTTTCAATTCGGCGTATAGTTCTGCTTACTGGGTGCAGCCCGCCGAGATTTTCAGTTCTGCCTGGTAGAGTGACATCAATTGTTTCACCGGCTAATTTAGCGTTCAGCTCAGCATCTCGCAAGTATTCGCCGCGAACTGAAATAAGCCCTTGAATCTTTTGCTTAGCTAAGTTTATTTTTTGTCCGGCAATTGGACGCTCTTCAGCTGATAACTTACCAAGTCCTTTAAGCAAATCGGTCATATGACCTTTTTTACCCATAAACTCTACTCGCACCGCGTCTAATGTTGCCGCATCTTGTGCATCGTTAATTTTAATTTGTGCCTGTTCAATTATGGCGTCGAGATCCATAGCTTCCTCGAATTGGAATTTTACTTAATAAATTAAAGGCCTATCTTCACAAACCTGCTAATGGTACTTCAAAAAAAGAACCGGCAATTCTACACGAAATCAGCCCCTTATAGCTAGAGTCTGGCTGTGAATGATCAACAAATTTTTATTAATTTTGAAAAATGCTAAGTAAATATGCATCAGAGAAGCCCGTTGGGGCAATGAAAGAGTTTTGAATGGGAAAATGTTACTAATAAGTGACTGGTGATCAGACTCTTTTTTAACTTCTAAACCCCACAAAGATTCACTAAATAAGCGTCACTTTGTGAGGTAATGTAAATTTACAGTTTTAGAAAATGTTATATACGATAAACGCCATCAAATATGCGAGGGCTCCATAACCCACAACTAAACCCCAAGCGATCTTTTGACTGCCAGTTTCGGCTTTAATAGTTGCAACAGTGGCAACACATTGCAGTGCAATAACGTAAAACATTAACAGCCCCATGCCTGCGGCAAAGGTTAGCCCATCGTTTTGGATGTTGGCAGCTAAGCCAGCAATATTCTCATCTGCCCCTTCAATACCAAACAATGTTCCTAAGGTACCAACAAATACTTCACGGGCAAGAAATGACATCAAAATAGCCACGCCATATCGCCAATCGATACCAAGAGGTTCAAATAAAGGCTCAATAAAATGACCTATATGGCCTAAGTATGAATTTTCTAAACCGCCCTCATGAATAGGGAAATACCCCAAAATCCAAATCCCCACCGAAACCATGAAAATCACGGGTGCTGCGCGTCGAATAAAATACTTAGCGCTATTTAGCACGCGATACATCAGTGGTTTCCAGTGCGGCAAACGATAACTTGGTAACTCCAAGATAAAAGGCATTTCGCTTTTATCACTGTCGGCGAAATGCATTTTATCCATCACAAAACTTACGATTAATGCCGTCACTATGCCAGTCATGTAAAGACCAAAGAACACCATCCCTTGAGTATTTACCAATCCGCCAAGATATTGGACTTGCGGGATAAATACTGCGATTAATAAAGCATACACGGGCAAACGAGCTGAACAGGACATTAAAGGAATGGTCATCATCGTAATTAGACGCTTACGTGGTGACTCAATTGTTCGAGCGGCCATTATTGCAGGGATGGCACAGGCATGTCCCGATAAGTAAGGAATAAAACTTCGACCTGATAAACCAAAGAAGCTTAAGGGTTTATGACAAATCAATGCCGCACGGGCTAAATATCCACTGTCTTCTAACAACCCAATAATAAAGGTTAACACCATAATTTGTGGAACAAAAACTAAGAAAGAGCCTACCCCACCAAATATAGCGTCATTTAAGAAGTCATTAAAAATACCTTCAGGCAGCATCTCACTGACAAAACTGGCAAGGATTCCTATACCACTTTCAACCGCGTCCATAAGTGGTGTTGCCCAAGTAAAGATACTTTGGAATAACAAAAACATAATTGCCATGAAAGCAACACCGCCTAACCAATTATGTAATAGAAATTGATCTATCTGGTTCTGTTGTTTCAGCACTACGTTGGCATTCATGCCGAACTTATAAGCTAGCTGACGGCTTCGCTTGATAACGTCATCGTGATTATCATTTACTATTTTCGGTATCGTGCTCTGGTGTTTTTCAACTAGTTCAGGTAACGCTTGTTGAAACTCAGACAGTCCAATCAATGTTTTCGCAGATAATGCAAAAACCGGTGAGCCTAGCTCTGTTGATAGACCTTGCACATCGATTTCATGTCCAAAACGCAATGCGTCGTCGATCATGTTGATGACAAATACAAAACCTTTGTTGTGCTTTTTTGCTAAAGCTTGAATTTGCAGTCCAAATACCAAGCTGCGCTCTAGTCTAGAGGCATCTAAGACACACACAATTAAACTAGTTTCATCGCTATCGAGAGCTTTATAAATCGCATCTACTGCCACTTGCTCGTCTTGAGAGAAACTATGTAGTGAATAAGTTCCAGGGAAATCTACAATCGTTAGATCTTTCATCTTACCTGATTTCAGCTCTACTGTGACGCCAGGAAAGTTAGCCACTTTTTGCTGCAATCCCGTTAATTGGTTGAACAGTAAGCTTTTACCGCTATTTGGTCGTCCAATTAAAACAACTTTCTGTTGAGCATTATTAATATTATCTGAAACAGTTGAAGACACTACGGGTACCTGTTTAGTGAGAATTTAGTAAAGTAGAAAATAACGAGCTAACGAGTTAGACGAAATTGAGCTATATTTTAATTTTAATATTTTGCGCTATTTCTTTATCAATTGACAAGATTGCACCACCCAATTCCACAACTTTTGGACCGTTAAATGGACATTGCTTTAAACATACGATTATCTCACCGTCACAAAAGCCCATTTCTTTAAGCCTATTACTCATAGCAACCGAAAGACCACTTTGTAATCCAACGATTTCGGCGGTTTTTTTAGTAGGAAGTTCCCACACTGTATTTTGCAACATGACTTACTGACCACAAATGAGAATTATTTTCATTTATTATCTTATAAAGTACTAGTAAAAGGCAAGGTTTGAATAGCCTGCTTTGAGATTTTTTAAGCGATAAAGTGCATATCTAATTATTAACCCGAATAATCAGTACAATTTATATTCAGCCAAAACGAAAAAAGGCGAACCATCCTGGTTCGCCTTTTCCCGAAAGAACTTAAACTTAATTGTTAAAAATTAAGCCAATGCGCCTTTTGCTGCATCAACCAATGCAGTAAATGCGCCTTTATCATGCACAGCGATGTCAGCAAGGATCTTACGATCGATTTCGACAGACGCTTTCTTCAGACCGTTAATGAAACGGCTGTAAGACATGCCATTTTGACGTGCCGCAGCATTAATACGTGCAATCCATAATTGACGGAATTGACGCTTACGCTGACGACGGTCACGGTATGCATATTGACCTGCTTTTGTTACTGCCTGGACAGCAACGCGATAAACTCGACTACGAGCTCCGTAATAACCTTTGGCTTGCTTTAGTACCTTCTTATGACGGGCACGGGCAACTACACCACGTTTTACTCTTGCCATTTTTTAGTCTCCTGTGCTTTAAACGTAAGGTAACATGCGTTGAATCAACGCAGTGTCAGCTGAATGGGCTAATTTCTTGCCACGCAAGTGACGTTTACGCTTAGAGCTCTTCTTGGTCAAAATGTGACGCAAGTGAGACTGCTTACTTTTGAAACGACCTGAAGCGGTTTTTTTAAAACGCTTGGCTGCTCCACTATTGGATTTCATTTTAGGCATTGCTAAAACTCCGCATTGTTAAGACCACACTTGAGGACATGCATTGCATGACTACTCTGGGGTCGTTGTTTCAACATAGCAGCAAGGTGAACTTAAGGTGCAGATCCGATTTTACGGTCCTTAGTTACTTGTAAACCTTTACTACTTCTTAATTGGGGCGAGCACCATGATCATTTGACGACCTTCCACTCTATGAGGGAAAGATTCGCAATTAGCAATGTCTTCTAAATCCGCGCGCACGCGTTTTAGTTGTTCAATGCCGATCTCTTGGTGGGCCATTTCACGTCCGCGAAAACGAATCGTTACCTTGGCCTTATCACCTCCTTCTAGAAAGCGACGCAGGTTGCGCAGTTTTACCTGGTAGTCGCCTTCATCAGTGCCAGGGCGAAATTTAATCTCCTTGACCTGAATTTGCTTTTGTTTTTTCTTCTGCTCTTTTTGAGCTTTACTCTTCTCGAAAAGGAACTTTCCGTAATCCATTACCTTACATACAGGCGGCTCAGCGTTCGGACTTATCTCTACTAGATCCAAACTAGCTTGGTCGGCGAGAGTTTGAGCTTCTCCTAGAGATACTATCCCTAGCTGTTCACCTTCTTTACCAATTAAGCGAACTTCTGTCGCTGTGATTTCTTCATTGATGTTGGCTTTATCGCCTTGAGCCTTATTATTAGCGCCTTTAATATGTCGTTCCTCCACGAAATTAATCTAATTGCTTAGATGTGACCTGTTGATTAATCAACTCCATAAACCCTTCTATTGAGAATTTACCGAGGTCATCACCCTTGCGAGAGCGCACCGCTACTTCGTTTGCTTCCATTTCTTTGTCGCCTACGACTAATAAAAATGGAACACGTCTAAGAGTGTGCTCGCGGATTTTAAAGCCTATCTTCTCATTTCTCAAGTCCGACTTCGATCTAATTCCATTTTGTTGTAATTTTTTCGCTACATTTGCAGCATATTCACCCTGTTTATCGGTGATATTCATCACCACAACCTGAGTTGGAGCTAACCAAGTCGGATACAAGCCAGCATACTCTTCAGTCAAAATACCGATAAAACGTTCAAGTGAACCTAATGTTGCACGGTGAATCATGACAGGCACTTTACGTTCCCCATCTTCGGCAACATAAGTAGCACCTAAACGACCAGGCATTGAGAAATCAAGTTGCACGGTACCACATTGCCAAGCACGGTCTAAGCAATCATGTAAGGTAAATTCAATTTTGGGGCCGTAAAAAGCACCTTCACCTGGTAAATACTGAAAATCGATATTCTTTGAGGTCAATGCATCGGCAAGCTTTTGTTCGGCTTTATCCCAAACTTCGTCTGAGCCCACGCGTTTTTCAGGACGTGTGGATAATTTCACTACAATTTTATCAAAGCCAAAGACTTTGTAAACTTCGTAAATCATATCAATACAACTTGCCACTTCGGCCTGTATCTGATCTTCGGTGCAGAAAATATGTGCGTCATCTTGGGTGAATCCACGTACGCGCATCAGGCCGTGTAAAGCACCAGATGGTTCGTTACGGTGACAACAACCAAATTCAGCCATACGCAAAGGTAGGTCACGGTATGATTTCAAACCTTGATTAAATATTTGTACGTGTCCCGGGCAGTTCATCGGCTTGATAGCATATTCACGCTTCTCAGACTCTGTGGTAAACATATGCTCAGAGTATTTTTCCCAATGACCAGATTTTTCCCACAAAACGCGGTCCATCATCAGTGGGCCTTTTACTTCACCAAAACCATATTCACGTTGTTTTATGCGAATATATTTTTCTAGCTCAGTGTAAATACTCCAACCATCGTTGTGCCAGAACACCATTCCAGGCGCTTCTTCTTGCCAATGGAACAAATCTAATGCTTTACCAATTTTACGGTGATCACGCTTTTCAGCTTCTTCTAAACGATTGAGGTAAGCTTTCAGTTGTTTTTTATCAGCCCAAGCTGTGCCATAAATGCGCTGCAACATTTTATTGTCACTATTACCACGCCAATAAGCTCCAGCCACTTTCATTAACTTGAAATGTTGACAAAAACGCATGTTAGGTACATGAGGACCGCGACACATATCGACATATTCTTCGTGATGGTATAGTCCTGGACTGTCATCTTTGCTGATGTTTTCATCCAAGATTTCTATTTTATAAGTCTCACCACGAGCTTCAAAGGTATCTCTTGCTTGCTGCCAACTTACTTTCTTCTTAACCACGTCATAACTGGTTTTCGCCAGCTCTAACATACGCTTTTCCAGCTTGACTAGATCGTCATCATTTAATGAATGTTCCATGTCGATATCGTAATAAAAACCGTTATCGATTGTTGGACCTATGGCCATTTTGACGTCAGGATAGAGCTGTTTGATGGCGTGACCAATCAAATGTGCACAAGAGTGACGGATGATTTCTAATCCCTCTTCGTCTCTGGCAGTAATAATCTGTAGACTGGCATCTTCAGTGATCATGTCGACGGCGTCCACCAGCTCGCCATTTATTTTTCCAGCAATAGTAGCTTTCGCTAGCCCTGGTCCAATATCATTGGCTACATCTAATACAGAAACGGAATTTTCGAACTGGCGTTGACTGCCATCAGGAAGAGTAATTGTTAGCATTGAATAATCCTTTACACAGTGGTGACACCTACCAAGCGCCACGTGTGAATTATAAAGTTATTTTTCGGTTCTCAGTGTATAAACAATAAAAAACACCCAGCGGAGGGTGTTTAAACAACTTAAACCGAAAAATGAATAAGTTAATAAAAAATCAACCCTGCTACGATCAGGGAGAAGGAACACATGATACCTAAAATGTTACTGCCGATGCAATCAGTACGGACATATAATGCATGTATAAAATACGCATTACTGTGTTTATCATTGTTGCTGCATGTTCAAACCTTTGCCAAGCCATCAAGGGAAAATTGGTTGTTAGCACAACAAACAGAGCATATCAAGATTCACACTGTTGAAGATGTCAGCGGTTACGTTTGGCTCAAAGCAACGATTACAGTCAAGGGCGTGCCCGAAGATTTTTTAACACTTCTGGATAATACCGCAATCGCCGCTAGCTGGATTGATAATTGCGAAAAAGTCGAACTTCTTGCCTCCCCCTCGCCTGTAGAGAAAATCGTCAAAACGACTTTCAACGCACCTTGGCCAGCCAAAGACCGTGAAATGATAACCAAGTCATTTACCGAAATTGATTCAGTAACTCACACAATAAGGATTCAAGTACAAGACTACTCTGAATATTATCCGCCCAACAACACACTTGTTCGGATACAAAATGTGCGCGGTAATTGGCGAATAACCGCAACATCAAAAAATACTATGCAAATTGAATACATCGGATATGGTGAACCCTCTGGAAATCTCCCTATCTGGCTAGCAAATAAGTTAGTTGTATCTTCGATGTTTAAAACTTTTCATAATCTGGGGGAAATATTCGGTGCGCCTACAAGGTTTTAACATTACAAAAAGTTATAACGTGTACTTTTTAATAATGAAAAATACCTTCAATTATTTGCAAGTGATCCATACTCAGGTTTTATAGCTAAATTAAGTCAAACTTATGTGGCATTTTGTTAGCGATCAAATTAGTCAAATATTAAATCAAGAATTTATTTGTGACGATATCCGAGAGATCACTGAAGGAGACTCTCATAGCGCTTACCGCATTACAGATGGACACAAACGTTTTTTTGTTAAGCTCAATGATGAGGACAAAATATCGAATTTCAGTGCCGAAGCTGAAGGGCTAGAGCACCTTGCACAAGCCAATATTATTAAGGTGCCGAAAGTCATCTGTTTTGGTGTTTGTGAAAATAAAAGTTATCTGGTTTTAGAGTATCTTCGGTTAGTCGCAGGCAATGAAAAAAACTGGTTCGATTTAGGTTCAAAATTAGCTACCATGCATCAAACTCAAACACAAAAAATGTATGGTTGGCAGGAAGATAACTTTATAGGTTTAACTCCTCAACCGAATCGTTGGTCGAAAAAGTGGGCGCAATTTTTTGCCGAACAACGTATCGGTTATATGCTTCAACTTTTAGCAGAAAACGGTCATCACATTGCAGCCATCGATGATGTGGTTGAATCTGTCGAAAAATTGTTACACGGACATAATCCTCCAGCCTCTATGCTGCACGGCGACCTGTGGATTGGTAACACAGGCTTCCAGCATGATTCACCGGTGGTATTTGACCCAGCGTTCTATTTTGGCGATAGGGAGACAGATATTGCGATGACAGAATTATTTAATAAATTTCCAGTTACCTTTTATCAAGGCTATTACTCGATTTGGCCGCTTACGGAGCATTATGCTTACAGAAAGCAGGTTTACCAGTTGTATCATATTCTCAACCATGCATTGTTGTTTGGGGGAAATTATTTGCAAACCGCAAAATCACTGCTTAGGAATATGCAAGGATGAAGGACTTGCTTAAACTCAGAACTAAAACCGGACTTGTGTCAAAAATCTATCCCAGCTAGTCTTTGTTATCTTCATAAACGATTAAACTAGGTATCATGGAAAACAAAGTAGTATTTATCACTGGCAGTGCCAAACGTCTTGGGGCTTACACGGCTAAATTTCTGCATAATTTAGGCTATCGAATTGTGCTGCACTGCCATCATTCTGTGGAACAAGTTGAAGCATTGTCTAAGCAATTGAATGGCAAACGAGCAGATTCAGTAAAATGGGTACAAGGTAATTTGTGTGAACTGGAAGCGTTAAACAAAATTGCCCAGTCAGCTGTCGACGCTTTTGGTCGCATTGATGTGTTGATTAACAACGCATCCGCCTTCTACCCTACTCCCCTAGGAGACTTTGTAGCACAAGATTGGCAAGCTCTAATGGGCAGTAACGCTCAAGCCCCGCTATTCCTAATTCAAAAATTACAAAAACAACTTGCACAAAATCAAGGTGTTGTGATCAATATGGTGGATATTCATGCACAACGTCCATTGTCAGGCCATACTATATACTGCATGGCGAAAGCGGCTTTGGTGACGCTAACCCAATCACTTGCACAAGAATTAGCACCTGATGTTCGTATTAACGGTGTAGCCCCTGGGGCAATTTTGTGGCCGGACACGGCCCTCCCAGAAAACGAAAAAAATGCGATACTGTCTCAGATCCCATTAGGCCGTTTAGGTTGTGAAAAAGACATTTCTGAAGCAATCGCATTTCTAATTTCGGCTCCTTATATTACAGGCCAGATATTGGCAGTTGACGGAGGTCGAAGTATCGCGAACCCTAGTGTCGCATAGGAGAATGAATGACTACTGAAGTGTTTGAAACTGAACAAACTATTGCTTGTCCAGAGTGCGGTCATCACTTGCATATAAGTGTAGATTACAGCAATGGTGATCAGGACTTCTTTGAAGAGTGCCCCAACTGCTGTCACGAGTTTCACGTTAAGCTCCATATTGATGAGCTTAATCGCAAACTTCAAATCAATATCAATTCAGATGATGAGCAGTTGTATTGACCTCAATTATTAAATTAGGTTGAGGTTTTAAATTTTTTAAAGGCCCATCAAATTTGCTGGGCTTAAATATACAAACAAACAGCAAAAGGTGGTTTATTTGTCATCAATACCCTTGCTGCCGCTATTTTGTAGCCTCATTTTGGTAAATGCATGCGGCCAGTCATCGATTCAATCGAGTTTTACTGAATATCAAAACCAAGTTGGCGAAGAGCTGAACATTTCAATTCTATTAAACACTGAAAACCCTAGTCTTCATTATCCATCATCGCAACAGATGAAATTAGATATTCCTGAGACGACGATGAATTTACGAGACTTTTATGCTTTGAAGCATTGTCCTGTATCCACCTTAATTGCACAACGAAACACAGCACTAGGTAAGGTTCAATTGCCATCCCAACGCTTCGCTTACGAAGTTAAATTAATTCAAGGGCTTAATGAATGTCTTCAGCAAACTGATGACGAACAACAACAGCAGCAGTTAACCCAGTGGCTTGAGGACAAATATCAAACACTACCAAAAGTGTGGGCGCAAATGGTCCTTAGCAGTGCTGAAATCAGGCGCTCGTTGAGTACCAATTCAACGCTATTTACACAAATAAGTAACGAGCAACTGCGATCATATCAAGCTTCGCTAAGTTTAATAGTTAACTTATACTCCCCTACGATGACAGACATTGATGGATTAGAAGCAGCATTAAATACGCTACGACAACAACCACTACCTGCACAAATTTGGTATACACAAAATCAACTGAGCTTTTGGCTTAACAATCTGGCTGATAGATTACAAAGTGAGTTTGCTAAGATATCTTGTCAATCCGCTTCCTCTGCTGAACAGATAGCAAATCTGAAGCTAATCTACGAGCAAAACTTCATCGCAGATATCCTCCCCGTTATAGGTCGTTTAGCGGAGGTTCACCACATGTTAGAACCTAACTTCAAGACTTTACGTAATAACCCAGTATTATTGGAGCCTTTCAAAAAATTTTTAATACAAAGAAAATTAGAATCAGAAAATTATCTCAATGCACGGCATAAACACGAGAAAGTCTGGCAAAATTTATTTATCAAATGCAATAGTACCAATCAAAAAGTCTAGCCCAACACAAACAACTGTATATAATCACAGTTATGATAACTCATAATATTCGATACTCAAAACGCACTTGCTTTATTTATAAACAGAATCAGTTGCTTGGTAAAATTCAATTTCAGCGAGATGCAAAAATCGGGATTTGGAGAGTGACTTATTTATCGGCAGATTTACCAGTGAATAGTGATGATCGACCATCTGATATTCATGCCAAACTGTGTAGCTTAGAACTGTCTTGGCGGTGGGGTAAAATTTATCACTGCTACAACCAATTACGATTTTAAGAATTTACCCCAATCAACTACTGGCAGATCATCGTTTTAGACTGAATTTCGATCTCATTTTTCATAATAAGCCTGTGTAAATTATTCCATAGAATAAGAATATTTGGCTAAAAGCAACTCTCCCAACCTAAATAAAATTGAGTAAATGACATTAAATTCAAAGGCTTACAAATTGGCATTAAACTCGCTTAGTTCAGTATAACGTAGTGCTTTAAATCCCATTTATAGACTTGTTATCAAAACACAGTGAGGCAACATTATGACTTTACAATCAAAAATTAAAATTATTCTTACCTTGACGTTAATGCTAGTGATGCTAACAGGTTGTGCAACTGTTGAAGGTGCAGGCAAAGATATAGAAAGTGCGGGTGATGCCATACAAGAGGCCGCCAATTAAAATTACCGAGACAAACGGCTCAACATTTTATCAATGTTGAGCCGTTTTTAAATCTAACCTTGCAACATCACTAATGCAGTAGTGCTTTAACTTCAATGCTTAAAAATAAGTTTCATCAATTTTGTTATACACATTAATCAAGCCTAATTGCATTTCATCAATAAATTCATGTAATTTATCCTGAATTAACAATTGCGGATTAGCTTCCAATAATTGCTTTTCAACCTTGGATATCATCTCCACACATTGCTCGTAATTAGGTAATTCTCGCAAACAATATTCGACTTGATTTAAGGTATGAATCAAGGCTCTGGGGAAACGATTTTCCAACATCAGGAATTTCAGCACATCAGGTCGTCGAATTTTGAGTCGAACCTCTCGACGATACATTTGATAAGCAGTAAGCGACTTTAATACACTCATCCACTGTAAATTCTCCAGTGCTGATTGCTCAGTTTGCATATCCTGAACTAAAGACGCAGAACGAACATCAATAATCCGAGTCGTCATATCTGCTCGCTCCAAATTACGTCCAATACGTAAAAATTGATATGCCTCATCTCGTGTCATCGTACTAACAAGAATCCCCGTGATCTTTTGATTGGATTCAATTATTTCCGTTAAATACTCATATCGAGAGCGTCGAGCTATGGCTTTTTGACGATTAGCATAGGCGAACAAGTAAAGTTCGTTAATCTGCTCCCAAGCCTCTCTAGGAATAATTTCACGAATCGTCCTTGCATTCTCTCTGGCGGCACTTAACGAGTTTACAATTGAGCCTAAATTTTTGCTATCACCTACCATAAAGTTCAAAACGTTTCGTTCGTTCGCTTCTTGGTACTTTGCGTAAAACTCTTCTCGGTTCGAGACAATATCAACAAGCGGTTCCCAGCCTAAAACAATGCTTTTGGGAAGATCTAAAAGTAGGTTAAAATTAACATTAATTAATCGTGCGGTGTTTTCTGCTCGCTCCAGATAACGCCCCATCCAGCATAAATTACTCGCGACACGTGACAACATATTAATTGCCCTCCATATCAACAATCCATGTATCTTTACTACCACCACCTTGTGATGAGTTCACCACAGTAGAGCCTTTAATCATGGCGACTCTGGTCAAGCCCCCCATGGTTACTTTGATATCTTGCCCACTTAATATAAAGGGTCTTAAATCTAAATGACGTCCTTCTGCTTTGTTATCTATCAAAGTAGGCGCAGTGGATAACAACAGCATTGGCTGAGCTACATAATTACGCGGATCTTTTTTGATTAATTGTCGGAATTTTTGATGTTCTCGTTTAGATGCATGTGGACCAATCAACATGCCATATCCACCAGATTCATTGGCCGGTTTTACAACCATTTTTTCAATATTTTCTAACACATATTCACGTTCTTCTGGATTAACGCAGCGATAGGTTGGCACATTCGGTAGAAGAGCGTCTTCATTAAGATAATATTTAATAATTTCAGGTACATAACTGTAGACAACTTTATCATCAGCGACCCCTGAACCCGGTGCGTTGGCCAAACCAACATTGCCTTTTTTCCAAGCTCGCATGATCCCAGGAATACCTAACGTTGAGTCAGGATGGAATACTTCTGGGTCAATATACCAGTCGTCAATTCGGCGATATATTACGTCCACACGATTTAATCCATTGATGGTTCGCATATAGACGCAATCATCTTCTTTCACAACTAAATCATCACCTGTTACCAATTCAGCACCCATTTGTTGCGCCAAATAAGCATGTTCAAAATAGGCTGAATTATATATACCGGGAGTTAACACCACTATTTCTGGCTCTTTCACATCTCGTGGTGACAGACTGGCCAACATGTCATATAAATCTGAAGGGTAATTATCAATGGGAAGAATATTGTATTTTTCGAACATTTCTGGAAAAACGCGCTTCATAACTTGTCGATTTTCCAACATATAGGAAACACCAGAGGGAACACGAAGGTTGTCTTCTAACACATATACGGTTCCGTTGTGATCTCGCACCAGGTCTGAGCCACAAATATGCGCCCAAATGCCCTGCGGTGGCTTCACACCAATACAATCTTTCAAAAAGTTTTTAGATTTTTTTAATAAGTTCGCCGGAAAAACACCGTCTTTGATAATGTTTTGATCATTGTATAAGTCATCAATAAACATATTTAGTGCTTTTACACGCTGTTTAAGGCCTAGTTCAATTTGCTGCCATTCTTTGAGTTCAATTAGGCGAGGTATAATGTCGAAAGGCCATGCGCGGTCTATGGAACCCTCTTCATCGTTATAGATTCTAAACGTTATGCCCATAACCTGAATGGCAGAATCGGATGCGGCTTTATATTCTTTTAGTTCGTTATCAGACAACCCCTTGAGGTAGTCACACAAATCTTTCGCATACTCTCTCGGTTTAGATCGCCCCTGAATCAGCTCGTCATAAAATTGACCTATTGCATAGTTTCCCCATCTAATCGCCATAGATCCTCCAGACTTACTTATTATTGTTGTTTAATCTTAGTTTACTCACATAGTTAAGCTTTTGTCAGGTGTAAATTTAAAATTTTATTGTTTTTAAATTCGCCACAGTTCAAAATAACTGCGCTGCATTATATGAGCAAGTTTTTTCTCAATAACAAGATGTTTTAACGTTAAATAAATCAAAGAGAAGCCAATTGACTTACTGTTTAGCTATTGCCCTGAATAAAGGTTTAGTATTCGCCTCGGACTCCCGTACCAATGCTGGCGTCGATTATGTTGCCACTTACAGTAAGATGTCCAGTTTCGTATTTCCTGATAATCGAACAATCGTACTATTAACCTCTGGTAGCTTAGCCACATCTCAAGCGGTAATAAATGCCATAAAACGTGACTTATCAGATCCCAACGCTGATTTTGATATCAGTCAAGGAAACTACCTCCATGAAGTAGCTCAGTACATTGGAGATTTAAGTCAACAAGAACAAAAACGACATGCTGATGCCATGGAAAAGTCAAAAACCAGTAATGAATCAAGCTTTTTACTCGGTGGTCAAATCAAAGGTAAAAAGAGTGAAATATTTTTGATATATCCGCAAGGCAATTATATTTCGGCATCTGACGAAACCCCCTTTTTACAAATTGGCGAGAATAAATATGGGAAACCAATATTAGATCGTATTATTACGCCCTCAACATCATTAGAAGATGCCGCCAGATGCGCTATCGTTTCATTAGATTCAACGATTCGCAGTAACATATCCGTTGGACCACCAATTGAATTAGCGATTCATCGAACAGACCAGATAGAAGAGCCTTATCACAACGTATTGACGACAAATAGTAACATGTACAGATCAGTACAAAAGCAGTGGAATGAAGGTTTAAAAAGAGCGTTCGAAAATCTTCCTCGCTTCGACTGGGAAAAATAACCATCAAAAGGCTCAAATGATAAAGGCTCAATTAAGCTTTCAAGCGAAGGTTAACTGCGTTTAACTAGGCTTTTAACCAACTAAGAGACAGACCACGATTGATTACGCAGCACCCTTGCTCAAACTGGTCATCTCAGAATCTAATACGACTTCATGGATGAAGCGTAATTTATCCAATGCCGAAATGGAAATCACAAAAGGATAAGCATCATCAAGACCCATGCTTCTATTCAAGGCGTTTAATACCTTGGTCAATTGGCACCAATCGTTGAAAAGATGGGTGAATGAGGTAGAAGTATAAATTTGATCAATCACGCTATCCATGTTTGGAATTGGACTGGCAATTTTATTGCCAGAAATTGAGAAGTCATAATCGTTAGCGGTTTCTAACGTATCTAGCATATGTAAATAGTGCGCCCATGTTTCAGCCCAATCTTCCCAAGGATGCATACTTGCATAAGCACTTATCCAAACATTTTGCCAGTTTTCGTTAGGCCCCTTTGCATAATAGGTTTCCATCGACTTCACGTAATCTAGACGTTCATCACCAAATAATCTTCGAAATTCATCTATTTTATCGCTGTCAGATATTAACCTATCCCAATAATAATGGCCTGATTCATGTCGGAAGTGACCAAGCAAAGTGCGATAGCGTTCATTCATTTTTTCACGCATATCAACGCGCGCACTATCATCGGCTTCATTAAGATTAATCGTAATCAACCCATTGGCGTGGCCTGTAGTAACAAAACTCTTTACGGTTAGTTCATTGCCAAATGAATCTTGAGTTTTATCACGCAAAAACGCAAACCCCAATCCATTTATAGGGTCTTTTGTACGATCAACGAGGGGTAAATTAAGTTTCAGCAAGGTATATAGCAAACGCCTTTTTGCGAGCTCCATTTTTGCCCATAGCACTCTATTTTCTACATCATCCAGATCTGGAATCACTTCATTAAGTCGGCATGAAACACAATAATCATGCGAATCTTCAAGGGGAACCATCCAGTTGCAAACATTGTGCTCTGAATAATTTTTACACTTTTTAAATAACAAACCATTACTGGAAGCCTGCAAATTACCATACTGGTTAGTTGTAAAAGCGCTAAGTCTGTTGTCTTGTGGAATAAAACCTAGCATTAACCCGCACGATACGCACTGAACGTTCGCGAAATGCAAAGTATTACCACATTGGCATGTAAATGTTTTCAAAAAAGTGTCCTAGATATAACTTCAACCTAAACTGAATATTCAATTTTAGTACAATATCGATAGCCGAGTATTAGAACCCGCATGAGTCAGAATAGCAATCCCACAGAGCACAATGCAGCAGTCACTATCAATGGCAAAAGGATATCCTTTAGAGTTGAAAATCTAGATAAAATTTAAACAAAGCAAAGTGTTATGTAGAATAGAAGAATTGCGTTTTAGTGAATAAAAGTGCCTGCAAAATTCATTGAAAGCACATTATTTATCTTCAACACGTTGAAACCTAAAAGGTTATTAAATTAATGTAATTGAGAAGCTGACATACTTGAAAAATAACTATGATTCTCGACTAAGTTCGAGTTGGCCTCTAATAATGCCGTTTCACAATGTTTGAAAAAGGCCACTTTTGCCCCGTAACCTTCTGCACAAGCAATTGCTCGATTGAGCTTTTGTCGAATTTTACGTAAAAATACACAAGCCTTATCGGTTTCCCCTAAAGCGGAATATGAAGAAGCTAACATAATGGCAATAGCGGTCATTTTTGTAGTCAATTGTGGAGACTCTAATCGGCTATCAAAAATAATTTCCGTTGTTTCTAGGGCTGTGCCTAAAAATGGAATCACGTTCTGATATTGTCCTCGGTGAAATAGACTCTCCGCGTAATCGGTTAATTCATTCACCTTTTGAAACGCTTCTTTAGGATGATCTTCCACCCATATTTGGTGACTCGGACAAACAAATTGGAAATTTGACATACTAAAACCCCTCTGGATTTTGCTTATTTTCGTGATGGATTAAAAGAAAAGATTTGAGAACCACTGGCTTTCGAAATGCTTGGGTCAGTGTTGTGCGTATACTCAATAAAATAATGATAAAGCGTAGAAATATCCGCCATTTTTCGCTGATATTGCTGCTTTTCTAATATCTCGAATAACAAAGGTTTGAGACGTTGGATCATACGAAAACAATATTTACGCCATGCTATGCTTAGCAAACTGTCACAAACCACATTTAATAAAGTATCAACAATGCGTAAATGCGCAGCTTTAGTCTCCTTGCTATCAGACATTGTTTTCGCCCTTTCCAATCCTGCATGAACATATCGATTTATAATTTCAAACTCTGCGTCTTCAGAAGGTTTTGTCACTGCCATTTCTAAACACGAAAAAGTAAAACAATACATATCCACAAACCTTATTGATAATCATTATCATTTAGGTTAAGTGATAAGACATATAAGGTCAACGCTAAAACGTAAATTAATTAGTGTAATTTTATTCACAGATTCTAATACACTGAAAATATGTGATTTTTTATTTCGATGAGAATTTTAATATTGCAGTTTTAAATTGTGAGCAACTTATACACCGAGTCAAAAAAGTGATAGCGCTGAGCACGAATACGCAAATTGCAGCCATATAAAAGGATCAATATAAAGTAGATGATTCGAATAAATTGGTGCGTCCGAGTAGACTCGAACTACCGACCCCTACCATGTCAAGGTAGTGCTCTAACCAACTGAGCTACGGACGCACTGTATAAAGATGCTTAACACGAATGTCTCAAGCGGCGCGTATAATAACGATGCTTTTCGCTATCTTCAAGGAGTTTTTCAGCTTTGTTGCCACAAATGCACAATTTTTCCCCATAACGCCGAGTTCCGCGGAAATTTAGGAGTGCCAGCGAGTGAATTTTCCGTAGCAGCGCCGTGTTATGCATTTTGTGTCACTTTTGTAATATTGAAACCTTCCTCTGATGTTGGCGCTACAAAATATTTTGTAACCTGCTCAAACATATCTGCTGTATCAGTTGCTGCTCTTTCTGGCTGCTCTTTGCGTCTTTTTCCAATCTGTTTTAGGCAGACTTCATTTGGCAAGTCGATGTATATCAAATTATGTGGCGCTTCGATCTCGGAGAAAATACTCCGAAACCAATTTCTTTGCGAAAGAGTGTTTGCTGGAAAATCCATAACCACATTAGTTCCCGCAGACAGTATGGATTGAACAAGTTTTTTAATCTGCGGCTTAAGTAGATTTGAATATTCAATATAATCATTTAGCGATGAAATTCTATTTGCATAAAGCGACGAAAGCCATTCATCTTCTGAAAGCAATACTGCGTTACTTTCCTGCGCGATTTCAGCAGCTCTTGTAGACTTTCCTGAACCCATTTTTCCACAGAAAAAAGTCAAAGATCCTTTGTTCATAGTTTCTCTCTACTTTGATGCATAACAGTTAAAAGTTAAAGGGTTTCACTTTATTTGCTACGTCTTGATCTTGGGTTAAATTAGCAAATGCCTCCCCTAACCTGTCACTTTGCTGAATCACTGTCTGCCAATATTCGATACGTTGTTGAGCAGGCATTGTTTCGAAATCTTTGCGGTCGGGAATTTTTTGATAAGGTAAAGAAGCGACAAACTCATCCGATGGAACGGCCATCACCACTTTGTCATAGCTGCTTTTGTGAGGTAAACGTCGCTTCAATGATTTATCAAACCAACCTGGAATCGGCTTAGGATAAAAATGTGGATAAAATACCAAGCCATCATGGGGTCCGAAGTTTAAATCAAAATGATAGTCTATGATGCCGCCGTCTCGATACATGCCTTTAGGCGCTCCATTTATATTCGATACACCTTCAATCACTAGCGGAATAGAACCTGAGGCCATTAATGCTTGTGCTAAGTTGCGTTTTGACAACGGCACGTAACGAGTTGGCATTTTATTAGGATCAGATATCTGTAGTTCACTTGTAGGGGAAGCAAAAACATAGCGTTCATAAAATCGTTGCAAAAAGCGCCGCTGTACCGCGTTAGCACCTGCACTGGCTAAAAGGCCGGTTAATTGCAACGGTTTAGCTTCAAACTGCGTGAGTCCTTTACATCGCGCGACAATGAAATGCGCTTTAATAATAGGATTGTGAATAATTTCCTCAACCCCATTATCCCCTAATACATAGTCTAATAATTCTAAACCAGATAGGGTGATTTCTTTGGCTGTGGGCTTGTCGCTGTATTCTGTGTGTGAATAACGATCTGCTAAACGGTTAATTGCAGCTAAGGGATCTTGTTGGGCAAAACACGCAAATCTAAACGCTCCAGCTGAAGAACCAATAACCTGCAGCGGTGTTTTACGCTGAGCAAAAAAGGTAGAAAAGACATACCTATCTAACCCTGCTAACACGAACCACTTCGGCCCGCCAGAAGCACCTAACATGTAATCAAACATGTGTTGTTTTAGACCATGCTGCTGAATTTCCTTCAAAGCAGTTGGACCTGCATATAAATCAAGTACTTGCACTAACTTTAAACCCATAAAATAATTGAAGTTTAATGTACCAATCAATAAGTTATTTGCAAGTATCAGAAATATTTTAGTTTTTAATAGTTATCTACAAGCACCTAGGTTAAGTGTTTTCCTCAAACAAGGCACATACCGCGCCAGCAGGATCTTGGATAATAATGTAGCGACTCGTTGAACCATATGACTTCACTTTCGATAATAATTGACCTCCGCGAGCTTGAGTCTGCGCAATGGAGTCATCTAAATTAGCCACTTTAAAATAAAGCAGCCACTGCGCAGGGAGGCCTGCATTGCTGCCTTTTGCATGACAAATCCCCACAACATCCTGATTATTACTTGGTAACTGCATGGAAAAATCTTCATAATCTCCCATGTTGATGGGATTAGCTTGCCAACCTATAACTTGTGCATAAAAATCTTTTACATCCTCTGCGTTTTTAACTGTAAGGTCACTCCAAACCACTGAACCTACGGGTGCTGTAGACATATTCATTCACCTTAAATTAAAACGGTTTAATTTTAACCAAAAATGTCACTTGATGGATTTCTGGACAGCGAAATATAACCCATATATTTCAACAAGTTAAGTGACATATAAAGTTTCCTCAACAAGGTTATCCACAGAAACAGTGGATAACATTTAATAAAGCGACTTTCACACTAACACTTGACTTACAGCTTAGCTAACGCAAAATAAAAGACCAATTAAAAAGGAATGCAAATGGCCACTCAGACATTAGCTGCTCTGCCTGACACTTATACAATCCATAGCCTTCCGTTACACGCTCAGATCCCTTCTCAAATGTTTAATGCGTCTTTGTATTTATCGTTGGTGAGTATTATGACGCAAATAGGTAATGTACTGGTGACTGCCAAAATCAGTAGATTTGTTGTATCTAATTTTGAAACCGATAACTTTCTGATTAAACAAAACGATATTGATTCTGCCGCTAATGCGCGTGAAAATCACGGCTATAAAGTTGTATTCTAATGCGCCTTTTCAATCGACTACTAGACAATCCAGAACTCACTGAGCATAAACGTAAAATTGATATTTTGAGCCCCGTTAGCGGCAGTATCAATTTACTTGATTCAGCCAGTAACCTGTTATTCAAACAACGATTATTTGGTGAAGGAGTGGTTATCGCGCCAACCGGCTTTCAAATATTGGCACCATTTGACGCAATCGTTTTAGAAATAAGTGAAACGGCCCACCGAGTGCGCTTAAAAGACAGACATGGATTGAAACTACAGATCCATTGCGGTTGGGGTGCACAAAATCTAAATGGTGAAGGATTTAAACGAAAAGTTGTTGTTGGCCAAAAACTTAAACTAGGACAACCCATATTAGATTTTGACGCTCGTAAATTGAAACTCGCATTAGAGGATAACGCTTTTTACATAACCCTTCTCAATAGTGATAAAGTAAAAGGGCTTATAGTTAACCCTCGTAAGGTTACGGCATGTGAAGATCCTGTATTTTCTGTGTTGATCTAAACTTTAAGGATTGGTACAACATCGTTTACTTGGCAATGACATTATTAAGCCTTTAATAATAATCATTTATTTTCATTTCATAATTAACAAACAAGAACCATTTTTATGACTCAAATGTTCGGCATCAAAAATTGCGATACCATTAAAAAAGCCAAAAAGTGGCTGGAAGAGAACCAAATAGAATTCACTTTCCACGATTACCGTGTCGACGGTTTAGAACGTGATTGGCTTGAAAAAACAGAATCTCAGTTGGGTTGGCAAAAATTGCTAAATCAAAGAGGAACGACTTTTCGTCAGTTACCAGATGAACAAAAACAAGATTTAAATCGGGAAAAAGCCATCGAATTGATGCTGGCATCTCCTGCCATGATAAAACGTCCAGTGTTAATCCATGATGATAAATACATTTTAGGTTTCAAGCCGGCAGATTATGAAGTGGTTTTTAACTAATGATGGACTCAATTGCACTGACTAAAGAACTGATAAATCGTAAATCCGTCACCCCTGAAGATGCTGGTTGCCAACAGCTAATGGCTGATATTTTAGCTCCCTTGGGTTTTGATATAGAATCAATGGTTTTTGACGACACCACCAATATGTGGGCAAGAAAAGGCAAACAAGGTCCGCTATTTTGTTTTGCCGGACACACTGACGTAGTGCCATCAGGCCCTGCCGAAAAGTGGCAAACACCGCCTTTTGAAGCAACCCAAATTGGCGAATATTTGCATGGCCGAGGTGCCGCAGATATGAAAGGAAGTTTGGCTGCTATGTTGGTGGCGACTCATCGTTTTGTAACAGCTCACCCAAATCATAATGGTGGCATCGCGTTCCTTATTACCAGCGATGAAGAAGGACCATTTATTAATGGCACAACCAAGGTTATTGATACCCTCGAAGCCCGCAATGAAAAAATTGACTGGTGTTTAGTAGGCGAACCGTCAAGTACCGAAGTAGTTGGCGATGTGGTTAAAAATGGTAGACGGGGATCACTTACAGGCGATCTAATTGTGAAAGGAATACAGGGTCACGTAGCCTATCCTCATTTAGCTAAAAATCCCATTCATATTGCTTCACCAGCGCTTGCGGAACTGGCTAAAACTCACTGGGACGATGGCAATCGATATTTCCCCCCCACCAGCTTTCAGGTATCTAATATCAATGGTGGCACGGGTGCCGGCAACGTCATACCAGGTGAACTTCATGTGTGTTTCAACTTTCGATTCTCAACCGAAGTTACCGACAAACAATTAATAGAAAGAGTGTATGAAGTTCTCGATCGTCACGGATTAGATTACGACATTAAATGGACGTTTAACGGACAACCTTTCCTAACGGATCAAGGCCCTTTAGTTGAAGCTACGCAGCAAGCCATAAAGGCAGTAACAGGCAAAGATACCGAGTTATCCACTGCTGGTGGCACTTCAGACGGTCGATTCATAGCGCCAACAGGAGCTCAAGTGATTGAACTAGGTCCGGTAAACGCAACTATTCATAAAATAGACGAAAAAGTGAAATCTACTGATCTGGAAATACTCACAGATATTTATCACGATATATTATGTCGACTGCTCCTCTAATGCCTGCAACAAAAATGTCTGCACCGAGCTGGATGGGCTTAACTGATGCCCATATCCAGCCAATCGGTAAACATCACGGCTTAGTTGCCGATGTGAAAACAGCGTTTGAAGCTATGCAGTTAGCTGCACAAAAAGACGGCATTGACATTCAGTTGGCTAGTAGCTTCCGCAGTTTTGACCGCCAATTAGCTATTTGGCAAAAAAAGTGGTTAGGAACCTTGCCAATAAATGATATCCATAGCCACCCCATAAATACCTCTGAGTACACTGAATTAGAAAAGATACATGCCATTATGACCTGGTCGGCTCTTCCAGGAGCAAGCCGTCACCATTGGGGAACAGACTTGGATGTATACGATAAAAAGGCCATTGAACGCTGCGGGCAGCCCTTGCAGTTGGTGAGTGCCGAATATGAACTAGCCGGCCCATGTTATGAACTGCATTGCTGGCTTGAAGAAAATGCAGATAACTTTGGCTTTTATCGTCCCTATAAAACCTACAATGGTGGAGTTGCCCCCGAAGCATGGCATTTAAGTTATGCCCCAATCTCGAAGTCAATCATTAATCAACTAGAACTGAGTCAACTCGCCAATCAACTCGCCAGTGTCAATATTGGTGGAAAGCAAACTATCTTAAGGCACTTAGACAAGCTATTTGAGCGTTATACATTAAATGGAATAATACAATGAATATATGGCTGATAGTTACCTTGTTGATTGCATTAGGCTTGGTTGTAGGCAATATTTTATTACTGAAAATGAGTGCTAAAATGACATTCGAAAAAACCAAAGCAAAACCAGAAGATACAAACAAGCCTTAATTGGAGTACTGAGCGGTGCGGATAACTCTTCTTGCCAATCGAGATTTAGCCAGCAACATGGCAATAAACTTATTACTTCAACAACTCCCTGAACATCATTATTGTATTTTTCTGTCTGCAAAAGTGGGTAAATTAGACAATGTCCCTGAACCACTGAAAAACTTGGCCTTTATCGAGCAAACCTTGTTTAATCAAATTGTTTTTCCAGTGCTTGCAAGCCAACAACACTGCAAAGCCAAGATTTCAACGCCACCAGCTCGACAATCAAGCCGATTTAAGAGTTTTCAACAAATGGCTCATGACTCAGTGCCGGTCAGTGATATTAAAGACATTAATAGCCTGGCAGGAATTCAACGCATTGCTGAGCAAAAACCTGAACTGATCATTTCAATTCGATTTGGTCAAATATTAAAAGATCCCATAATCAGCATTCCTAGCTTAGGTGTGATAAATCTTCATTCGGGTAAATTACCGGATTATAGAGGGGTAATGGCCACATTTTGGGCAATGTTAGATAACAAAGAGGAAATAGGCACAAGCTTACATTTTATAGATTCATGCCAGATAGACGCAGGAAAAATCATTTCTTCGACTCAACAAAAAGTGAATTATAGTCAGTCTTATTTACTCAACGTTTTAGCCTTATATCCACAAGGTGTGAATAACATTGTATCTGCGGTCAACAGATTGAACCGCGGCGAGACGTTGGACACAAGAAGTATGGATCTCGCGTCGGGTAACTACTATAGTTTTCCAGACTCAACAACCCTTAATCAGTTTATTGAACAAGGAAAACAACTCATTAACTATGATGAAATCCCTTCAATCATTGAAAAATATCTGTAGTGCCGCTCAACTAAATTAAGTGAATAACATTTTACTTTTGAATATTGCAAATCTTGCCTATCAGAAAACGCTTAAACGTCACCAAGGTTAAAAAGGCGTCCCTAAGTTATGCCCTTTACTCATATACAAATCATCATATTTTAAGCCACCATTTCCATAAGGTTGTTTTTTAGGACCTGTATTACAGTTCATTAAAAAATGCGTTAAAGGCAACTCCCGTTGCATTCGGAAGGTGGCATCACTATACACTTTTTGCTGTTGAGGGAACTCATCTCCGCCCTTTACATAAACATCGTAGCTTTGACCGCCATCGCGGCTTTCACTGTTATCAACCACATACCATATTTCATACCATACTCCGGGCACTAGAGGTTTGGCGTCTTTTCCTGTGCTGTTATTTTGAATATTAGCGTATCCGTCCTGTGTCTTAACCATTAAGGCACCAGTATTTTTATGGCCGTTTGATTCTGTTTTATCGGTTACCCTCAAGGTAGCTTCAAATGCATTGTAATCGTTTAACTCAATACCTTCTGGAGTCATATTGCTAATACCAAATGCGTGGTTATTGGGGAAGGACTCCACATTTATGCGGGTATAAAACGTATAGGTTTCCCCCACTTTGACCGTTTGGGGAAGAACAGCATAAGTTAACGCCTTTCGATTGCCAACGATTCCCTCAGCCGCCGGTTTTTTAATTAAATAAAAATTGCTTTTACTGGCAAAGTCTTCCTTACGGCGTTCGCTAATTTGTGGGGAATGAATTTTTGGTGAAGTGTCGTTTTTGGTATCCGCTTTAGTCCATTTATCTAAACTGTTGGCCGCTTCAAAGTTATCTATCAGTATCCAATCTGTCGCCCGAGCCTTATTTGCAGTAAAAATACTTAACGTCACGGACAAAATGAGTAAACTAAATTTAAGCACACTCATGAATTCACCTGCAAAACTAACTGGATATGATGTTTTTTTAAGAATCATTATAGAAACCTCATGGATAAGATCACTTTAAACGATGCACCAACTAGTGGGCTCTTTGCAACGTTAACCGATTCTTTGACTATAACGCAAAATCATTTTATTTTGTTAGTAAACCAATGCCACTGCTTTCATCGCAACATGATATTGCACATCGAATAAAAGCAGTGTTGTTAAGCAAATTTCAGCGCTACATGAAAATCAATCTAAATTCCATGCTAGCTGAAATTCAATATTTTATTAAAAGGTTAAAACATACATTTGGCTTGTATCAAACTTACCTTTCAATCCATCTAAGTATATTGATTGGATTGCATTTACTCCAACTATGTTAGTAGTGCTCAACAAAGGCTCCATATGTTTCGAAAATCCCCCCCAAGCCTCCGCGTAGCGCAGCATAAACCCTTTCCCACCCCACTCTTTCATGCGTTTATTGACTTGCGTTGGCGCAAAAAAGAACTCTCCATGCAACTCGCCGGCGTAAGACTTTGCTTGTGATTCAACATCGGTAACACCAATATAAATCATCTTTTGCAAACTAGCGGCTAAATGAGCTTGAATATCCAATAGCAATGGTTTGTTTCCAGAAAAGTCTAATACGATAGTTTGCGCATTTTTATCTAGCGAGGAAAATTCTTGGTAATCGAGTACCTGATCGTAACAAGACGTCTTTTCGGTAAATGCTTTGTTGTTTGCAGATGTAAGACCCACAACTTGGTAATTTAATCCGCGACTCTTACAATGATGCTTCAAAAGATAAGCAGCTCCGTATGCAGTTTTACTGGATGCACTAGTTAACACAATGGTCGCTGTATCAGAGGTTGCAATTTCGCCGACAAAATCATCCAATACAAAAGACGTCATGAATAATGGACGAAAGTTGAGTTGCCAATCTTCTTTATTAGGGTCATACGCTGGATCTGCATTGCAACGCACATATTGGTCGTAAACGCTGGAAATACTTTTGCGTAAAGGGCTAACATCGTAAAAATCATTGGATGTTACTTTTCCTGCGGTAATCACTAAATGCGTAGCAAAAGGTAAATACCCAAAAACTTTTTCTCCGACAACGAGATCTGGACTATTTGAATACTCGACTGTAGCGAAGCCCCATATGGGCATAATACCAAAGCCATCCTGCGCTGGGAAAAATCCCCAATACCCCATTTTTTCACCAAATAACGCATAAGTAATGTTGTTGGCCGAAAAGCCAAAAGAATCAACTTTAAGAACCACTTCGTTCGTTTCTAACGAATCTGTATCAATTGAACTACTTACAACATCGAGTTTACTGAGATCGGATTTATTGGTTTGGATCTGTTGAAGATTGAAGACTGACATTTAGCATTCCCCTAACACTTGAAGTTATTATTAACGTTAATAATAACGCTAAGCTGCTAACAGATTTATCATCCTTTTGAATAGAAGAGAATAACACCCCAAAATATTTAAATCATTTAGCATAATGAGCTACCAAGCATCTAAATTGTCAAAAGATTGATGCACTAGAGGGACAAACCAACTTTCAAATAACTTCACCTTTTGCCACTCGAAATTCTGCGCAGGCGCGACCAAATACAAGGAGAACGGACTAGGGTAACTAAATTCTAGCAAAGCCAATAATGAACCGTTTTGTAAGTGATCTGCAACTAAACTTTTGTTCACCAGTGTAAACCCACGCCCAGCCACTGCATTTTCAATTAACAGAACTGAATTGCTTGCACGAATTGACGGTGTTAACCCATGTATGTCCACTGCATAGGTTTGACATAAGGTTTCAAAAACAGTCGCCACATCCGGACTAGTATCTTCAATCCAAGGCAATTGAAATACCACGTTCGGGTTATTTATTTGCTGTTGCGCAATAACGTCGGGGCTTGCCACTAGAATAAGTTGATCGTTAACTAGTTTCTTCTCAGCGAGGCCTTTATATCCGCCCTGCCCCATTCGTATGGCTAAATCAATATCGCCGCGATTAAAGTCGACTAAATCATTACTTGGCGCTAATTGAACCATCAGTTCAGGATGTAATTTTTGAAACTGGAGTAATCGCGGTAATAACCAAAGTGAAGTAAAAGAGTGAATTGTGGAAATTCTCAATATATTAGGGTTTGCATCGCCTGAAATGACTTTTAAGCCTGTTTTGAACTGGGAAAACCCTTGTTGAACATAGGGAAGTAATAATTCACCGGCATGAGTCAACTGAGTTTGTCGATTCGAACGTTCAAACAACCTTTGCTCCAAAAAGCTTTCCAGTAACTTTATCTGCTGACTGACTGCTGCCTGGGTTACAAATAATTTTTCCGCGGCTAATTTAAAACTTGATAACTCTGCCGCCACCATAAAAAAATGCAGAGATTTAAGTGGTGGAAGATTTTCTCGCATAATTAGGGACTTCCCTTCAACTCAAACTCAATTAAGTTTTTCTTAATCATAGTTAATTTTTAATCGTTTGTTCAAGTTGTATTTCAACACTAATCTAACCTTGAAACATCCACTAAAAAAAGGAATCAACATGAAAAACTTAATCTTAATAACTTTAGTTCTATTGAGTTTAAATCTAAATGCGAAAAATAGCGAACAACTAGAAACTAAGTATTCAAACCAAGGATACCCTTACAAAATGTTAATTGACCGCTCAGATTCAATAAAGATTTTATTTACTGAAAAAAGTGAAAGCGTTCGTTGTGCAGTGCGCTTTAATCAAGGTGATATAGAGCAACAAACAACTTATTTAGATGTGAATAAAACAGATTTTAAAAAACAGCCGTTAGTTAGCTGTTTACCAAGGTTCCAAGCCAAAGCTTGGTTGAAACGAACTTTCGAGTGATTAATAGATTTTATACTGATAGCAAAATCACTAAATATAAATATCTAAGTGCTTTCTTCCCTGTTCATCTACGGATGGAAGTTCAGGGTCTACGGCCTCTTGATCTTTTGCCTGCTTTTCAGCTTTTTGTTCCTTTTGGCTTTTTTTATCCGACTTGCTTTCTTCTTTATCATCAGAAGATTTTTTAAAATACTTTTCCCGCGCGTCTCTCTCCTCGGTGTTCAGCTCCTTTTCTTCGTCATTCAATTCACGAAGTTTCGCCTCTTTTTCGACTTGTTTAACTTTGAGCTCATCTTTTTCAATGGCCACTTTACCTTCACGGGGTAAAACAGAAAAAATCAAATCACTCGTCATAGGATTTACTCACTCTATTTTCAACTGAAAATGAATTTTGTAGGTATATACCCACAAACCATGCATTTGCGCATTTATTTAGCTATCGTATTGATTTTGACTTACTTTAACACTTTTCGTTCAATATTTGAGCTAGATTGCGAAATTGCATGATGCTAATGCCTTTTAGTTTTAACTAATACAATCTTAAATTATCACTTTTAGGTGTTTGTACTTGCATTATCTTTGTGGTTTGGATAATGTTCTGCGCATCAACACGAGAAACCAAAGCGAACAAGAGAAGCATATGATTTTTTTCACCAATAAAGCACGTCTAAACTGGCATCATCATCATATAGCATAACCTTTCAGGTTCGTGCTGGAAGGTTAATTGTCCTTCCAGTGGTACAGAATTTTTCTAAACCCCCGGAAGGAAACTTCTGGGGGTTTTTCGTTGTTATGGCAACGATTTGAAATTTAACTTTATATTGAGGCAACAACATGAGCGAGAGCAAACGACTACGTATAGCGGTTCAAAAGAAAGGGCGATTAAGTGATGAAAGTATTGGATTGCTTAAAGCTATTGGCATTAAATTACAAATACGTGATCGCCTTTTAATCGCTCATTCTACCAATCAACCGATTGATCTATTATTGGTGCGTGATGACGATATCCCAGGTTTGGTTATGGATGGCGTGGTCGATTTAGGCTTTATTGGCGAAAATGAACTTGAAGAAAAAATGCTAGAGCGCCAACAATCAGGTAAACCTCACGAATTTAAAACCTTACGTCGTTTAGATTACGGTGGTTGCCAATTATCCATTGCCGTTCCTACCGAATTTGATTATCAGGGGTTAGAGTCCATTAACGGTTTAAAAGTAGCAACGACTTATCCTTTTCTTTTAGAGCGGTTCTTCAAAAACAATAACATTGATGCTCAGTCAGTTATGTTAACCGGCTCTGTGGAAGTTGCCCCCCGAGCAGGTGTAGCAGATGCGATTTGTGATCTAGTATCCACAGGCGCAACACTGGAAGCAAACGGTTTACGTGAAGAAGCGGTAATTTTCAAATCTAAGGCTGTGTTAATTCAACGTGCTGGCGAACTAACAGATGATAAACAAGCGTTAATTAATCGTCTGTTACCTCGAGTCGATGGCGTTATGCAGGCCAAAGAAAGCAAATATATTATGTTGCATGCGCCTAAGGCTTATTTAGAGCAAGTGAAAAGCTTGTTACCGGGCGCTGAAAACCCAACGGTTTTGCCGTTAGCAAACAATGACGATACGGTTGCAATTCACGTGGTTAGTTCAGAGACACTTTTCTGGGAAACGATGGAAAAGCTGAAGTCACTCGGTTGCAGCTCAATATTAGTTATGCCAATCGAAAAAATGATGGGCTAAACATATGACCACGCAGATTCAAAACTGGGCAAATTTGTCAGATTCTCAAAAACAAAATATTTTGAGTCGCCCAGCTCAGGCTGACAACGAAAAATTGACTAAAATTGTTAGTGATATTTTACAGCAGGTAAAAGAGCGCGGTGATGACGCTGTCCGAGAATTAACCGAGCAGTTTGATGGCATTCGATTAACGAAATTGCGTCTGAGCAATGAAAGCCTAATCAATGCCGCGAACGAGATCAGCGATAACGTGCGAACTGCCATCGATTTAGCATATGCAAATATCAAGGCGTTTCATCAAGCTCAGTTTCCTACTGATGTAAAAATAGAAACTCAGCCAGGCGTGCTGTGTGAGCTTAAACATTCAGCCATTGATTCGGTTGGTTTATATATTCCCGGTGGGAGCGCACCATTGCCATCAACAGTGCTTATGTTAGGCGCCACGGCTCAAGTTGCCGGTTGTGAACGCAAAGTGTTATGCACTCCTCCCGATGCGAAAGGCAATATTGCCGCAGAAATTCGCTATGCAGCACAACTGTGCGGCATTGATGAGATATATTTAATTGGTGGTGCCCAGGCGGTCGCAGCTATGGCATTTGGCACTGATTCTATCACTAAAGTGGATAAAATCTTCGGCCCCGGCAATAGTTTCGTTACCGAGGCTAAACAACAAATTAGTACTAAATCAGATGGTGCTGCTATTGATATGCCTGCCGGTCCTTCAGAAGTTTTAGTGATTGCAGATGAATCAGCGGACCCAAACTTTGTTGCCTCAGATTTACTTTCGCAAGCAGAACATGGTGCTGACTCGCAAGCGGTTTTGGTAAGCAATAGCCAAACATTGATAGAAGCGGTGCAATTAGCCGTAGAAAAACAATTGCAGCAGTTATCTCGCAAGGAAATTGCCGCAAAAGCGATGCAACATGGGCGATATATATTAACCTCTGACGTTAACGAATCAATTTTGGTCAGCAATCAATATGCACCTGAGCACTTAATTGTACAGGTCGAAAACGCTCGGGATTTATTACCGAAGCTAAAATATGCCGGTTCTATTTTTATCGGTAAGTGGTCTCCTGAATCTGCAGGCGATTACGCTAGTGGGACGAATCACGTATTACCCACTTACGGATACTCTAGAAATTACTCAAGCTTAGGTTTGGCAGATTTCATGCGTCGTTACACGGTTCAAGAACTCAGTTATCAAGGGCTTTCCAATATTGGTAATGCAATTATGGACCTTGCCGAAGCAGAGGGGCTTGATGCCCATAAACGTGCGGTTTCAATTCGTTTAAATGGAGATAGCGTATGAGCAATTTAGTCGAAAAGCTACTCTGCGATAACGTAAGAAGCTTGAAACCTTATGAATCTGCGCGCCGGTTATTTGCAGCAGGTTCGGGGGAAGTTCAACAAACGTGGCTAAATGCTAACGAATCCCCCTTTGCAAACAATTACGATGTCGATAGTGAACGCTTTAATCGATACCCAGATTGCCAACCCACCAGCGTTATTAATTCCTATGCAGCGTATTCAAAAGTGGCGGCAGAAAACACCTTGGTTAGCCGAGGTGCCGATGAGGGTATTGAATTGCTAATTAGAGCCTTCTGTACCCCTGCAAAAGACGCCATTTTAATTTGTCCTCCAACCTACGGTATGTATGCAATCAGCGCAGAAACATTTAATGTAGGCGTGCACAAAGCACCACTAAACGATGATTTTAGTTTGGACGTAGAAAGTATTTGCGCACACAAAGACAAAGTAAAATTAGTCTTTATTTGTTCACCTAACAACCCTACGGGGACGAGTGTTGATTCAGCACAATTACAGCAAGTTGTTGAACATTTTGCAGATTCAGCCTTAGTGGTGGTAGATGAAGCTTATATTGAATTTGATTGGCACAGCACTTGGGCAAACAAGCTAGCTACTTATCCAAACTTGGTAATCTTGCGAACGCTCTCAAAAGCCTTTGCGCTAGCCGGTATACGATGTGGCTTTACCTTAGCGGCTCCAGCGGTGATACAAGCATTGTTAAAAGTCATTGCCCCCTACCCGATTCCAGAACCTGTCGCGCAGATTGCTAAACAAGCGTTACAGACACCAGGTATCGACAGAATGAAGCTGCAGGTAAGTGAATTAAATGCGCAAAGAGCGTTACTTAAAGAACGTTTGATGAGCATTCCAAGCGTTGAATTAGTCGGCGACGATAAAGCGAATTTCATTTTGTTCCGATGCGAACAAAAACAAGAACTTATGCAGTATTTAGTTGATAATCACACTTTAATTCGTGACCAATCAAAACAAATAAATCTACAAAACTGTCTGCGCATAACCGTTGGCACAGCTGAGCAAAATCAACAGCTAATGGATTTAATCTTTTCATTTTTCAAAAAACAGGAATCGGCACAATGAGCGCCCTACCGATTTTATTTATAGACAGAGACGGCACATTAGTAGAAGAACCCCCTATTGATAAGCAACTCGATCGTTTAGACAAATTAGTTTTCGAGCCGAATGTAATACCTGTGCTGTTGAAACTACAACATGCTGGTTATCGTTTAGTCATGGTTTCAAATCAAGATGGTTTAGGAACTGATTCGTTCCCACAAGCAGATTTTGATGCTCCTCATAATATGATGATGGATATTTTTTCTTCACAAGGTGTGATTTTTGATGATGTGTTAATTTGTCCGCACTTTGAAGAGCAACAATGTAGTTGTCGCAAACCCAAACTTGGTTTAGTGAAAGACTATCTGCAGCAGGGTAAAGTCGATTTTAGTCGCTCTTTGGTCATTGGTGACCGACAAACTGATATTGGCTTAGCTGATAACATGGGTTTAAAATCTCAGTTGTATAACCGCGAATCAAATAATTGGTTGGCAATTGAAAAAAGTATTTTAAGCTCAAGCAGAACAGCGACTGTGACGCGAAATACATCGGAAACGCAAATTAGCGTATTTGTTGATTTAGATAGCACGGCCAAGTCTACTATCGATACCGGATTAGGCTTTTTTGATCATATGCTCGATCAAATATCGACTCACGGTGGTTTTGAATTACATTTATCAGTCAATGGCGATTTGCACATTGATGATCATCATAGTGTTGAAGATACGGCGTTAGCCTTAGGTGAAGCAATTAAAAAAGCGCTAGGCGACAAACGCGGCATCGGTCGTTTCGGTTTTGCGCTACCTATGGATGAATGTCGTGCTGAATGTATCATGGATATTTCTAATCGACCTCACTTGAAGTTTGAAGCCGAGTTCAGTCGCGATACAGTTGGTGAAATGGCAACTGAAATGGTGCCACATTTTTTCTATTCCATAGCCCAAGCAATGGGATTATCTCTGCATTTATCCACCACAGAAGGTAATGCTCATCATCAAGTAGAAAGCCTGTTTAAAGTGTTCGGGCGAGCATTGCGTCAAGCGATTACCAAACAAGGTGATATGCTACCCAGTAGTAAGGGAGCATTATAAGCATGTCAGTGGCAAGTTCTTCACAAAACACCGTTATTATTAATACTGGGTGTGCAAATATCTCTTCGGTAAAATTTGCACTGCAAAGGTTGACGCAAAATGTAACAGTATCGGATGATCCAGCTATTATCGGAGCTGCAGACAAACTTATTTTGCCTGGTGTTGGTAGTGCTAATGCGGCGATGGAAAGCATTGCAAACAAGCAACTAGCTAGTTGTATTCAATCTCTGACTCAACCTGTTTTGGGGGTTTGTTTAGGGATGCAATTAATGGTTACCGATTCCCAGGAAAAAGCCCATCAAAGCGACCTTGGAAATACCCCTTGCTTAAATTTAATACCTGGGCAAGTAAAACGCATGCAAGTAGGTGATTTACGCTTACCTCATATGGGTTGGAATACGGTGGACGCAGTTGAACAAAACTCAATATTTAAAGGAATTCCGCAAGGAACTTATTTTTATTTTGTACACAGCTTTGCGGTAGATGTTTACTCCCATACTTTGGCTGCTAGCCAATACGGAATGCCTTTTTCTGCGGCAATACATAGAGACAACTTCTATGGTGTGCAATTCCACCCAGAACGTTCTGGAGATGCCGGAGCTACCCTACTGGAGAACTTTTTAAACTTATGATTATTCCAGCAATAGATTTAATTGACGGTGCGGTTGTGCGTTTATATCAAGGCGATTACGATCAAAAAACCCAATACAAACTTGATCCTGTTGACGTTGTTCATAGCTACGCTGATCAAGGGGCAAAATGGTTACATATTGTCGATTTAACTGGCGCAAAAGATACAAGCAAACGTCAACTCGAATTAATCAAGCGTATGGTTGATACCCAACGTATGCAGTTTCAAGCCGGTGGTGGTATTCGTTCTGAAGCGGATGTTGCGCAACTGCTTGAAATTGGAGTTAAACGCATTGTAATTGGCTCATTAGCAGTTAAACAACCAGCAGTAGTTAAACAGTGGGTGACTAAATATGGACCAGAAGCCATTGTTTTAGCATTAGACGTCAATATCGATGAAAACGGCAATAAATTTATTGCCACCCACGGTTGGCAAGAAAGCTCTGGGGTTGCACTAGAAGGGTTGCTAGATGACTTTTTAAGTGTCGGAGCCAAACATGTGTTGTGCACTGACATCAGTCGAGACGGAACCCTACAAGGGGCCAATCACCAGTTATATACAGAAATGAAACAGCGTTTCCCAAATGTAATTTGGCAGGCTTCTGGTGGTATAGGTTCATTGGCAGACATTGAAGCATTAAAACCTAGTCATGTTGATGGTGTGATCTTAGGGCGAGCGCTTTTAGAAGGTAAGTTTACCCTTAAGGAGGCTATCCAATGTTGGCAAGGAGAATAATTCCCTGTTTAGATGTCCGAGATGGCAAAGTAGTCAAAGGTGTTAAGTTTCGCAATCACGAAATAATTGGTGACATAGTGCCATTAGCTGAGCAGTACGCACAGCAAGGTGCCGATGAGTTAGTATTTTATGATATTACCGCATCCAGTGACCAACGAGTTGTCGATAAAAGTTGGGTTAGCCGAATAGCACAAGTAATAGATATTCCGTTTTGCGTGGCTGGAGGCATCAAATCAGTAGAAGATGCGGGACGAATTTTAGAAATGGGAGCGGATAAAATATCTGTCAACTCCCCCGCTCTAGCCGATCCAGAATTGATCACACGATTACATGATACCTATGGTCAGCAATGTGTTGTTATCGGTATTGACAGTTACTTCAATGAACAAAGCCAACAATACGAAGTTTATCAATTTACCGGTGACGAAAAGCGCACGCAAAATACTGGACGCTTAACAGCAGACTGGGTAGAAGAAGTGCAACAACGCGGCGCAGGTGAAATTGTGCTTAACTGTATGAATCAAGATGGTGTTCGCCAAGGATATGATATCGCGCAATTAAGCCTTGTGCGTAAGGTCTGTAAAGTGCCATTAATTGCCTCTGGCGGTGCAGGTGAAAAACATCATTTTTACGACGTTTTCAAACAAGCCGATGTTGATGGTGCTTTAGCTGCCTCAGTTTTCCATAAAGGCATTATTCCAATTCCAGAATTAAAAGACTTTTTACGTGCACAAGGGGTGGTCATTCGCGAAGATTTTGTGCAAATGACACCCTAGCAGCGCAACTGAAAAAACAGAGAACTCGATGATTATCAATCAACAAACAATAGACCAGTTAAGCTGGGATAAAATGCAAGGTTTAATCCCATGCATTGTGCAAAACGCAGTAAGTGGCAAAGTATTAATGCAAGGTTATATGGACCAAGCGGCCGTGATGACAACTTTAGATAGTGGTCACGTCACATTTTTTAGTCGCTCAAAACAGCGCTTATGGACCAAGGGGGAAACTTCCGGCCATACTTTGGACTTAATAGAATTAACTGCTGATTGTGACAAAGATTCAATCCTCGCTTTGGTAACACCAAACGGGCCCACTTGTCATTTAGGTACAGAATCTTGCTGGGCATCCAGCGAAAGTGCAGACTTTACCTTCATTGCCGAACTTGAAACCATCTTGGCGGCAAGAAAAACAGCCGATCCCGAGTCCAGTTATACTGCGAGCTTGTACAACAAAGGCATTAAACGTATTGCCCAGAAAGTTGGCGAAGAAGGCGTTGAAACAGCCCTAGCTGCAACAGTCAAAGATTTGCAAGAATTGAAAAATGAATCCGCAGACTTACTCTATCATTTAATTGTTTTATTACATGCTTCGGATCTGTCATTGAGCGATGTGGTTGACATCTTGAAGTCTCGCCACAACAAAAAATAAGTATAGAGTATGGCTTGGCATCACATTGCCAAGCCAAACACAGCTTTATCTTTACATATCCCGCGTTTCTGCCGCCAAATCTCGCGTCTTTAAACTTCAAGTTATTTTATCTACTTGTTGTTAGAATAATCTCCTAACAGCTTTGAGTTTCATCCAAATGAAAGGACGACTAAATCATGCAAACTTCTCGTGCCACTTTGATATTTAGTGCTGCTTTAATCATTAGTAGCGCAATTTTAGGCTATTTCTTAGAGCAATCTGTTGAGCGCTTTCGAGCCTTCGAACGTACTATCACAGTAAAAGGCTTATCAGAACATGAAGTACCTGCCGACACTGCCATTTGGCCAATTCAGTATAGTGTGATCAGTGATGATCTAGCGGATTTGTACAAGCAACTCGAAATTCAACAAAGCATCGTTGAGCAGTTTTTATTAGAAAATAATTTTTCAGAAGAAGAGATAAGCGCATCAACTCCCACGATTAATGACAAAAAAGCGCAAAACTACGGAAGCTACAATCCCAATGATACTCGCTTTACTGCAAACCAAACATTCACTGTGTACAGTGAAAAGATTGACACCGTACTGCAAGCACAAACCAAGTTATTAGAGTTAGGTAAACGAGGCCTAGTGCTTAATGGCAATAGTTATGAAAACCAAACTCAGTTTTTGTATTCGGGATTAAATCAAATAAAGCCTAATATGATTGAGGATGCCACTCAAAAAGCCCGTGAAGTAGCCGAAAAATTTGCGGCTGACAGCAATAGCCAATTAGGAAAAATAAAGCAAGCCAGACAAGGTCAGTTTAGTATTTCCGATAGGGACAGTAATACACCACATATTAAACAAGTAAGGGTGGTTTCCACCATTGAGTATTACTTAATAGATTAATGCCAATTTAATTGTTTTCGTCAAATCTAATAAGGGGTATTCACGATGCGCACAATTGGTTTAATCGGCGGTATGAGCTGGGAATCAACTGTAAGTTATTACCAAGTGATTAATCGACAAGTAAAATTGCGTTTAGGTGGTTTTCATTCTGCAAAACTCATCCTGCACAGTGTTGATTTTGCACAAATTGAACGCTTACAACATCTGCAAAAGTGGCAAGAATTGGCTGAACTTCTAGCCGATGCAGCTCGTGGACTTGAACTGGCGGGGGCTGAATGTGTAGTGATTTGTACCAATACTATGCATAAAGTCGCTGATAAGGTTGAACAAGCGACAAAACTCCCGCTTATACATATTGCCGACGCAACGGCGAAAGAGTTGGTCTCAGACAAGATCCAAAAAGTAGGATTATTGGGTACACGCTTTACGATGGAACAAGATTTTTATCGCCAAAGAATACAAGACAAATTCGCAATCGAGGTATTAACCCCTGATCAATCAGATAGAGATTTTGTGCATCAAGTCATTTACGATGAACTATGCTTGGGGAAAATTAACTCATCGTCACGAAAAAACTACCTTAATATTATACAAAAGATGTATCAACAAGGTGCACAAGCAATTATTCTAGGTTGCACTGAGATTGCGCTTTTAATCAATCAAAATGATACTGACATTCCGCTCTACAACACCACGGATATTCATGCTTTAGCTGCTGTGGATTTTTCCTTAAATAATTAGCTTTTGCCATCTAACTAGTCACATTTAACTCGCTACTTTTACGACATAAATATTTACATACTAAGTTTGAACTATGAAATTCACGGTTATCTAATAAGACAATCAGTAGCATTACAACGGACTATCACTTAGGAATATGATGATGATAAAACAAAAGTTAGTGGGTGTATGTAAGCAGAATTGGGGATTCTTACTGTTTATTTTTCTCATGTTTGCATCACGAAGTAGTTTAGCCGATTGGTATCATGTGCCTTCTGGTTCGATGTTACCCACCATCGAAGTAGGTGATCGCATTTTAGTTAACAAAATGGCCTATCGCATAGAATTACCCTTTACAGATATCCCTTTAATTCAAACAGGCGCACCAGAACGAGGGGATATAGTAACTTTTAACTCGAAAGTTGCACAAGAAAGACTGGTAAAACGCATTGTAGGAATACCCGGAGATCATATTTCAATGGTCAATAACCAATTAATAATTAACGGCCGAATATTAGCCTATACAAGTCAACAACAACGGGATTTTTATCAAGAAGATCTATTGGGCAAAAAACATTTGGTGCAATTTGTAGCCGTTCCTCACAGTAAAGACAATTTTAACAATATTGAAATTCCAGTGGGGTACTATTTTGTGATGGGTGACAACCGTAATAACAGTGTTGACTCCCGTTATATTGGCTTAGTTAGTGAACAGGAATTACAAGGTAAAGCCACAAAAGTGATCGCCTCTTTTGATAAAGATAATTATTATCTACCCAAAACAAACAGAAATTTATTAAATTTAAATTAATATAAATCAATGAGTTATAAATTATTTTTATTTTTTTAAATTTTTTTCATTGAAAATCTATTCCTCCACCACATATTTATATTGTCGACGCCGAAAGGGTCGACAAATAAAAACGCCGCCGAATACTCGGGGCACAATTTGAAAATTTAAACATATTGCTTAATAGCGAGGATATGACTATGCGTAACATCGACTTATCACCACTTTATCGTTCTTTTATTGGTTTTGATCACTTAGCATCTATGATTGATGCCGCTTCACAAAGTGAAAAACAAACAACCTACCCTCCATACAATATCGAGTTGTTAGAAGAAGACAAGTATCGAATTACTATGGCAGTGGCAGGATTTTCCCAAGAAAATATAACCATTGAGACTCAGGAAAATACCTTGAAAGTCTCTGGTACGCTGCCAGGAAAAGAAAGCGATCGTAAGTTCCTTCACAAAGGTATTTCCGAGCGAAATTTCGAAAGAAAATTTCAACTTGGAGATCACGTGAAAGTATTAACAGCGGATATGCAAAATGGTCTGCTGCATATAGAACTCGAACGCGTGATTCCTGAAGCGAAAAAGCCTAGAAAAATTGAAATAGGTAGCAAAACTAACAACTATATAGAAAATAAACCTGAATAGTTAGTTACTATTGATAATTTAAAACGGCGTCCTCGGACGCCGTTTTTTGTGTTCTTCACCAATAAAAACCTGATGACTTTTGTATCAATTAATATAACGCCAGGATATTCAGTACTGACGCACCAACAAGTGATGCAAACGTCATTAACATGCCCCACAACCGTTGCCAACTAACGCCAGTGTGATGACGCAATCCGTAGGCATGAATTATTCGACCTAGTAATAATAATGAACCTATTGCATGAAGAATAAGATGATTACCTTGATTAAGCTCTGCCACCAACAACAAAACAAGTATTAAAGGTACATATTCAGCAAAGTTACCATGTGCTCTGATGATACCTAGGAAATGGCTATCACCACCATCACCTAAACTTACTTTGCGACCTCGCCGCTGTTTTATTACTAAGATAGAAAGATAAAAGAAAGTTATCCCTAAAAGACCAGCGTAAAAAGCTGTTATCGGTGTGCTCATATCGCATCCTAAATTAAAAAGCCCACAATATTGTGGGCTTTAGTCTAAACTATTTGCATAGAGTTTCCAGTGCGGGATTACCCTAACTTTTCAGCTAACTGGCTACTTACAGTTTCAACTGCTTGGGTACCATCGATTTTAATGTATTCACAGTTGCCCGCCCGGGCTTCAGTTGAATAATAATCAATTAACGGCTTAGTCTGTTCATGATAAACAGTCAAACGTTTACGTACAGTTTGCTCTTCATCATCAGGTCGTATAACGAGTTCTTCCCCCGTCACATCGTCCTTACCTTCGGTTTTTGGCGGATTATATGAAACATGATAAACACGGCCTGAACCAGGGTGAACACGTCGACCAGCCATTCTTTCGACGATTACATCATCAGCTACATCAAATTCGATACAAAAATCGACTTTAATACCTGCTTGCTTCATGGCATCGGCTTGCGGAATAGTGCGAGGAAAGCCGTCCAATAAAAAGCCGCGTTCGCAATCCGGTTGGGTAATACGTTCCTTTACTAACCCTATTATCAGTTCATCGGAAACAAGTTTCCCTTCATCCATGACTTTTTTTGCAGCAAGACCAAGCTCGGTACCTGCTTTTATAGCTGCTCTGAGCATATCGCCTGTAGAGATCTGTGGAATCCCATACTTACCCATTAGAAACTGGGCTTGTGTGCCTTTGCCAGCACCAGGCGCGCCTAGTAGAATAATGCGCATGCCGTGTCCTCTCATAGTTAAAATTCAATCCAACCGCAACTTTACACATTCATTTGCTGGTATACAAGAATATCAAAGCAGACTCCCCCTAAAGTCTTATAAAAATTAGATATAAGTATGTAAATTTTTCAATTGCTTCTAGTTCCGGGAGCTAAATGGTTGAATTTTAACCTTTTGCTTCAATTAGTTTGAGCCAATGCGGCAATACACCAATTTGCGCAATAGTCAGTTTAATACAAACGAGGATTGGCACTGCTAGTAACACGCCTAGGATCCCCCATAACCACCCCAACATCAGTAACCATAGAATAATAACCAAGGGATTTACTTGCATATTACGTCCTAAAATCGCCGGAGTAATAAATTGTGACTCAACAATATTCAAAATTAAAAACACAGCACTTGGCATTAAAGCGATTAACTCAAAGCCAAATTGCACGGTACCAGCCAAGCACAAAATAATCAGACTGATGAGAGAGCCTACATAAGGTACAAAATTGAGCAAAGCCACTAAGGAGCCCCACAGCAATGCATCTTGAACGCCTAAAAAATGTAGGATAGCGGCGGTAGATAATCCTAACGCAGAGTTGATGATACTAATCGTCACTATATACTTCGATAACGTTTGTTGAATTTTAGTCACTAGAAACACGGTTCGTTTTTTGTTTTTAACAATTGGGAAATCTTCTATAAAAACGGTAAACAAAGACGGTCCAAAAATGAGTAAAAATAAAATCAATATAAGACTTGCCAGAAGCTGACCGATAAACGTTGGTGTCGCTCCTAAAACAGACAGCAACATCTCAATGCTGCCTTGTTTAATATGTTCTTTAACTACATTTTGTTCAGGGTTTGGAGTGGGTTCGGGTGTTTCTTCTTCAAACCAGCCAAAAAAACTAAAACCACTCTTTTCGTTATTTTCATCGACTTGTTTTTTAGCAAGGGTTTCGTGTTTTGAAAACGCTTCACTCATACTGTCAATTTGTTCACTCAATTGAACAGAAAGCTTTGGAACTAACTGTGCCCATTTTTGTGCAGGTTCAGCAAGTTGCGCTCCTAAAAAGCTAAAAGGAGCCACTAACATCACTAGCAGCACAACTGCAGAGATGGGACGCGGAATATGTACTTTTTTAAACAGAGTGACCAAAGGACTCAACAATAACGCTGTTAACACTGTAAAAACCAAAGGGATCAATAAAGATTGCGCAAAATATAGCGTATAAAATACGGCTAATATTAACAGCCAATGCAACGATTTCACCGCCGTTGGTGTTGTTAAATTTGTGCCACCATCAGGAGCTTGTTGACTACTAGTAATATTGTCAGACACTGTTCAACCTTGGTTATTTTTATTTGTCACTTAGAATAGTGCGGCGAATAGAATTTTACCATCTATTCATTGGCAACTAATCCCGTGTAATACCTTTCTAATCCTTCAAACATAAAAAATCCGATGAGAAACTCTCACCGGATTTTTCAAACGCTTACTATTCTAGAAAACCAAGCAAACGCATTTAGCTTGCTTGCACTTTATCTAAAATTTACTTGGCTAGATCAATCAATAGCTTATTCAAGTTTTGGACAAAACTCGCAGGGTCTTTAAGACTTCCCTGCTCTGACAACGCAGCTTGATCGTATAACACATCAACCCATTGCCCAAACTGACCTTCATCCTGTAAATCAGCAAGTAATTTCACCAATTGATGCTCGGGATTCAATTCAAAATGATATTTTGCTTCAGGTGCAGGTTGTCCCGCAGCCTGCATCAGTTTAATCATTTGCGTAGACATACCCTGCTCATCAGTTACGATACAAGCAGGCGAATCAGTTAGTCGATGAGTAAATTTAACGTCAACGACTTTATCGCCTAGAGCAGTTTTCACGCGTTCTAATACGCCTTCAACTTCTTTTTCAGCTTGCTCTTGTTCTTTTTTGCTTTCTTCATCTTCTAAATCACCAAGATCAAGTGCACCACGTGCTACAGACTGGAATGATTTTTCATTGAATTCAGTTAAATGAGACATCAACCATTCATCAATGCGATCACCCATTAACAGTACTTCAATTCCTTTTTTACGGAAAATCTCTAAGTGTGGGCTAGATTTAGCTGCTTGGTAACTATCTGCAGTAATGAAGTATATTTTTTCCTGACCTTCTTTCATGCGGCCAATATAGTCTTCCAATGATACTGTTTGCGCATCACTGTCATTGTGAGTTGATGCAAAGCGCAGCAAACCAGCAATTTTTTCTTTGTTTGCATGATCTTCTGCAGGGCCTTCTTTTAAGACACTACCAAACTCTTTCCAGAATAACTGATATTTTTCAGCATCATTTTTAGCCAGACGCTCAAGCATTTGCAGAACGCGTTTTGTACAACCTTGACGAATTGCCTGAGTTATTTTGTTATCTTGCAGAATTTCACGAGAAACATTTAGAGGTAAATCGTTTGAATCTAACAAGCCTTTAACGAAACGCAGGTAAACTGGCATAAACTGTTCTGCGTCATCCATAATGAATACACGTTGAACATATAATTTTAAGCCATGATTCTGATCGCGGTTCCACATATCAAACGGCGCTTTTGAAGGAATATACAGTAAACTGGTGTATTCAGTTTTACCTTCAACTTTGTTGTGGGAATGCAGCAAAGGATCGGTGAAATCGTGAGAAACATGTTTATAGAACTCGTTATATTCTTCATCACTTATTTCTGACTTATCTCGAGTCCACAGTGCGCTGGCTTTATTGACGGCTTCCCATTCTCCAGGTTGAGCAGGAATTTTTTCGCCATCAGGGCCTTCAGACTCTGCAACTTCTTCTTTCCACATTTTAACTGGAATACCAATGTGTTCAGAGTACTTAGTAACGATTGAGCGTAGTCGCCAGTCATCCGCATACTCTTTTTCTTCATCGCGCAAATGCAGAATGATTTCCGTCCCGCGATCTGCCTTTTCGATATCTTTAACAGTAAATTCGCCTTCACCGGCAGATTGCCATTCAACACCTTTATCTGCACTGTCACCTGCCGCACGGCTGCGTACAATGACGTTATCAGCAACGATAAAAGCAGAATAGAAACCAACTCCGAATTGACCAATTAGCTGCGAGTCTTTTGACTGGTCTCCAGATAAATTATTAAAGAACTCTTTGGTACCAGATTTGGCGATTGTACCAAGATGTTCAATAACGTCTTCTTTGTTCATTCCAATTCCATTGTCTGAAATTGTAATGGTTCCGGCTTCTTTATCTGCACTGAGCTTAACGCAAAGATCACTGTCATTTTCATATAATGAAGGATCAGAAAGCACTTTAAATCTCAATTTATCTGCAGCATCAGCAGCATTTGAAACCAATTCACGAAGGAATATTTCTTTGTTGGAATAAAGTGAATGAATCATCAATTGAAGTAATTGCTTTACTTCAGTTTGAAAACCATGAGTTTCTTGGTGAGCTGTTTCAGCCATAAACAAATTTCTCCTATAAACCGTTTTGCTTCTAGGCTTAGGAGATAAGGTCGTTTACTTTCTTTTCAAGCAAACAAAACAATTTATTATCAATAATTATTAAAAAATTAGAACGAAGATTTAAAAATTGGATGCTATTTGCGCAATTAAAGTAAACTGTTCAAACGCGGGTGGTGTTAAGTAAAGTGATTAATTTAAATAACTCTTCTGCCGGTAAATGCGTGCATCAAAGTATTACCGTCTACATACTCAAGTTCTCCGCCTACAGGCATTCCATGCGCCAACCGTGTGGCAGAAATTTCATTGGATTTGCACATTTGAGCGATAAAGTGAGCTGTAGCCTCACCTTCCACTGTAGGGTTTGTGGCTAAAATAACCTCTTTAAATTTGTCTGATTTGAGTAAAACTTCAAGCTCATTCAAGCCAATTTCATTAGGTCCAATTCCATCAATAGGTGACAAATGCCCCATTAAAACAAAATAGCGTCCTTTAAACTCTGAGGTTTGCTCAACAGCAAGTACGTCTTGCGGAGACTCAACAATACACAGTTGTCCAGACTCTTCTCGAGCAGGATCACTGCAAATTGAACACAAGCTAGCTTCTGTAAAGGTTCGACAAGACTGACAGTGTTGGATGTGCTCCATCGCATTATGCAGTACTTGACTCAGTTGCAAAGCCCCTTCTCTATTACGCTCTAACAAATGAAACGCCATACGCTGAGCACTCTTCTTACCTACGCCGGGTAAGTGAGTTAATGCGCCTATCAGTTCAGTAATGAGGGGGCTATATTGCATCTATTTCTTCTTAAAACGGCATCTTGAAGCCAGGAGGTAGGGGCATTCCCCCTGTTACATCACCCATTTTCTCTTTAGTTGTTTCTTGAACACGACGTACAGCATCATTAATCGCAGCGGCAACAAGATCTTCAATCATCTCTTTATCGTCTTCCATTAAAGATGGATCGATATCTACTCGTCTGACATTATGATTACAAGTCATGGTAACTTTAACTAGGCCAGCACCAGATTCTCCGGTGACTTCAATTGTCGCTAATTCTTCCTGTGATTTTTGCATGCGCTCTTGCATTTGCTGCGCTTGCTTCATGATATTACCCATACCACCTTTAAACATAACACTCTCTCTTTATTGGTAAATTAAATTAGCGAGGCTTGATACTAGACTCTATCACCTGCGCAGAAAATATATTTTTAATCCTATTTATTTCAGGATTCGTTTCAGCAACATTTTTTGCATGCTGCATTCTTACCTGATTAATGGTTTGCTGCACTGCAAATGGTGTACTTATTGGCTGACAATGCTCAATACGTAATTCAATTTGTTGCTGAAAAAGTTCACTTAAAGCCTGTTGTAACTGACTTCTAGCTGTAACAGTATCTAAATGTAGTTTCGAATCTAACAACTTCAAGGTCACAAGGTTATCATTTTTTTCATAAGACGAGTGCAGCGCTAATTGCTTAGTTAACGCGGTGACCTGCATTTGTTCGATTAATTGACTCCAAGTATCTAACTGACTGGAATGTATTACCTTTTCGCCATTTTCTAGAAATGCTGGCACGTCAAAATCCACATTCACTTCTACAGGTTCATTAAGATGAGCCATTGGATCGAACTCTTCTTGTATTTCCTCGTCATTTACAGCGACTTGCTCAGAGTCTGTAATACTTTGTGAATTTGCTGCAGTTTCAGGTAGCCAGGGTGGAGTATCCTGATTGTGTTGTTGTTCAGCATAATCACTATCAATACTAGCTTGTGATTTTGCATCTTCGTCTGCTAAAACGTCAGGGCTAACCGCCTGTTCGGATAAATCAATATGGCTATCAGAATCAGATTCTATTGGAATAATTTCGTTGCTAGGGTTAAATTGCGTCTCTGAGTTTTCAGAATCTGTAAATTGTGTACCAATCTGTTTTTGAGCATCTATTTCTTGTTCTGAAATATCTTGGCTTTTTTCAATGACTGCAGAGTCTTCAATTATATTATTTGACTGAGGCTTGAAGCGCGAAGGTAGAAAGTCATCTGTAGACTTTACTTCCTTTTTCTCTTCTTCATCCGAAGCCACTTCTAACTTAGAAAGTCTATCTTTTAGAGCAATCAGACTTTCAGTTGCTGATAACGAATTAGCCTGAACACTAATATCATTGTGGCTTAGTTCAGATGGCGAAATCTGTTGCTCCGCCGTAGGTAAATTATTAACTTCATTTGTATCTGAATTTTGAACAGTGTTGTCTGCATGGAAATCAGCTAAATTGCTCTGCTGTTCAAAATATTCCTGATGGTAAACATCGGAATTTTCGTAATTTTGTTGGTTCTCATGGTTCTTCTGAAAATCTATATCTACAGGATTTTGAGCAACATTATCAACCTGAGTTGCTTGGATTTCCTGATGTAAATCATTTGCATTTGAACGTTCAGAACCTCTTGCTTGGGTTCCCACTAAGGAATTAGCTTGACGGATAATATCACTTTGTTGTTCAACAAGAGTTTGTTCTATTTCGTTTCCATTAAACTCAGCTTTTTCAACCGTTTTTTTTTCTCCAGTATCACTATGAATGGGAATCGATGATGTACTGGCTTTTGTGGTCAAACTGTTAGTTTCATCAATCGTCAAAGAAATCGGCGAAGGGTTGAATGCTAACATACGTAAAAGCGTCATTTCTAAACCTATGCGAGCATCTGCAGCATGGCTTATGTCTTTTTTGCCCTGCAAGGCAATTTGATACGCTAATTGAACTTGCTCAGGCGGCATCATTTTAGCTAATTGGTATACAGCCCGTGCTGCTACGGTTTCGAGCTTACAAGCTTCTGGTACGAATTGAGTCAGAGCAACTTGATGTAGCAAACTCATTAGCTCTGATAACACCTGTTCATAATTTACTGATTGTTGCGACATTGTTTCTATTTGCGCCATGACTTGTGCCGGCTCATTACTAAAAACAGTATGCAGTAGTTTGATTATTTGGCCTTTATCCATTAGGCCTAGCATATCGGTAACTATGACATTTGATACTTTGCCATCACCTTGAGCGATGGCTTGATCTGTCAAACTTAAAGCATCTCTCATGCTTCCTTGCGCAGCTCGAGCCAATTGCGATAATGCCTGAGGCTCGCTAAAGATATTCTCTTCTTTAAGTATATAACTTAACTGCTGAGTAATTTGATCCCGTGATAACGCTTTTAAATTGAACTGTAAACAACGAGACAGTATGGTCACAGGTAATTTTTGTGGATCGGTGGTTGCGAGCAAAAACTTCACATGTGGAGGCGGCTCTTCAAGGGTTTTTAAAAGTGCATTGAAGCTATGTTTAGACAACATATGCACTTCATCTATTAAATAAACCTTAAACTGTCCACGTGTTGGTTTGTATTGAACATTGTCGAGAAGCTCGCGCGTATCTTCAACTTTTGTTCTTGATGCTGCATCAATTTCCAACAGATCAACAAAACTGCCATTTTCAATATCCAAGCAAGTATGACACTTACCACAAGGATTAGCGCTTAAACCAGTTTCACAATTCAAGCTTTTAGAAAATATTCGTGCAATTGTTGTTTTACCAACTCCTCGCGTCCCCGTAAACAGGTAAGCGTGATGCAGTCTATTATTATCTAATGCGTTTGAGATCGCTGTAACAACGTGCTCTTGGCCAACCAATTCAGAAAATCGATTAGGACGCCATTTACGAGCAAGTACCTGATAAGCCATTAGACGTTATTCACCATCAAAATCGCATAAAGCATGACATTGAACGCCATGCTCATTTAGTTTAGCTTCGCCACCCAAGTCAGGAAGAGAAATGATAAAGCCAGCATGTTCAACTATTCCACCAAGTTTTCTAATCAAATTGGCAGTAGCAACCATAGTCCCGCCTGTAGCGAGCAGATCATCTATCATCAATACTTTTTCACCAGGCTTAATTGCATCAGAATGAATTTCTAACGTATCCATCCCATATTCCAGTTCGTATGATTCAGAAATGGTTTCCCGAGGTAACTTATTCGGCTTACGAACCGGAATAAAGCCTATCCCCATTTCTATTGCTAGAGGCGCGCCAAACAAGAACCCTCTAGCTTCAGTTCCAGCAATTTTATCAAATTTTAGTGGTGCAAACTTTTCTAGTAGTAAAGCAATACTGCTTGAAAAAGCGGTATGGTCTTCCAATACTGAGGTAACATCACGGAACAAAATTCCTGGTTTTGGATAATCAGGGACGGTTTTAACGATTGATTTTATATATTCAGCTGACACAGACTTCCTCTTAGTGGCTCGCTTAATTATTGGGGTTAAAGGTAAAACGTTAGCCAACCAGCGATAGCAGGTAAAAGAGGAAGTGCCAATAAGACAACAAGGGCCACTAATAAATATGTCCAGCTAAAAGGGTCTTTTTCAAAACTATGATCTTGCATTTTAAAACTCCAATAAATCCTATTTTAGAAGCGCCAAATAGTAATGCAAACAAGCTAAAATTAATAGGCTTAATCAGCTTTGATCGACAATTGTTACCTTTAAAGTAAGCTGCCAGTTAATATTCTCATCACTTATTAGAAATAGTATGAACAATTTTTAAACATAGATGGAAAAACAGATTACTTTAAGCCAATGGTAGCGTTAAATTTAGATTCCACGGGCTGAAGCCCGTGCTACGGGGTTGTACATGCATTTTCTCTCACATGGGGGTGAAGGAGGCTGTTCTTAGTTGCGCAGCAACGTTAGCCGACTGAACGA